>NZ_AJJL01000054.1 GCF_000257905.1 Streptococcus mitis SK579 | reverse complement strand
CCGTATTGATCGGTTATAGTGGGACCAACTTTGCCGAGTTCGGTATCTATATAACTCTGTTCTTTCTAGTGCCACTGATGGAAGAGTTAATCTATAGAGGATTACTTCAACACGCCTTCTTTAAACATTCGAGATTTGGCCTTGATTTGCTTCTTCCGTCCATTTTATTTGCTCTTCCTCATTTTTCAAGCCTGCCTAGTTTGTTAGATATCTTCATCTTTGCAACATCTGGCATCATCTTTGCTAGTTTGACCCGCTATACCAAGAGCATTTATCCTTCCTATGCGGTGCATGTGATCAATAATATTTTCGCAACATTACCATTTTTGCTGACTTTTTTACACAGGGTATTTGGGTAAAATATTGGCACGAGCGTTAGGAATGATAGTTTTTCAATTTATAAGTGAATTTCAGGAGGAAAATGACAATGACACCATTAAAATGGTTTGCTGGAGGAAGCGAAAGACGTTGTGAAGCAATGACGATTATAAATCATCTATTGGAAGATATAAAGGATGCGCCTCAATTGACCCCCTTGAAAAATCAATTAGTGAGTTATAAAAGACGATTAGAGGACGATGAGACCTCGACTCCATTTATATTGAGTCAAATGAATGTTGACATCTCACGTGTGTTGATTGACAATAAGCTGACTTTGTCAGAAAGTCAAGCTGAGCAAATCAAAAAATTGAGAGAATTGTCGGCTATTCGCTATGGTTACTGATGAAGTGCAGGGACAGGCCACCTTCTAAAATTTCCAGTCAAATAAATTGCATTCGTTTTCTTAAGCAGGTATACTAGTATGGATAAATAAAAAATTTAGAAAATTTAAGAATAGAAAAGAGAACAAATCTTATGGCAAAAGATATTCGTGTCTTACTTTACTACCTTTATACTCCAATTGAAAATGCAGAGCAATTTGCTGCAGACCACTTGGCTTTCTGTAAATCAATCGGCCTTAAAGGCCGTATCCTAGTCGCTGACGAGGGAATTAACGGAACAGTTTCAGGTGATTATGAAACAACTCAAAAATATATGGACTACGTTCACAGCCTCCCAGGCATGGAAGACCTCTGGTTCAAGATTGACGAAGAAAGTGAACAAGCCTTCAAGAAGATGTTTGTTCGCTATAAAAAGGAAATCGTCCACCTTGGTTTAGAGGATGATAACTTTGACAACGACATCAACCCCCTTGAAACAACAGGTGCTTACTTGTCTCCAAAAGAGTTCAAAGAAGCTCTTCTTGACGAAGATACAGTTGTCCTTGACACACGTAACGATTACGAGTACGACCTAGGACATTTCCGTGGGGCTATCCGCCCAGATATCCGCAACTTCCGTGAGTTGCCACAATGGGTCCGTGACAACAAGGAAAAATTCATGGACAAGCGCGTCGTGGTTTACTGTACAGGTGGCGTTCGCTGTGAGAAATTCTCAGGCTGGATGGTCCGTGAAGGCTATAAAGATGTTGGTCAATTGCACGGAGGAATCGCAACTTACGGTAAAGACCCAGAAGTTCAAGGTGAGCTTTGGGATGGGAAAATGTACGTCTTTGACGAGCGTATCGCCGTAGATGTTAACCATGTCAACCCAACCATCGTAGGAAAAGACTGGTTTGATGGAACACCATGTGAACGTTATGTCAACTGTGGAAATCCATTCTGTAACCGTCGTATCTTGACATCAGAAGAAAATGAAGACAAGTATCTTCGTGGTTGCTCACACGAGTGCCGTGTTCATCCACGTAACCGCTATGTTTCAGAAAATGAATTGACACAAGCTGAAGTGATTGAGCGCCTAGCCGCTATCGGTGAAAGCTTGGATCAAGCAGCTACTGTATAAGATCAAACAGTCCTTAGGGGCTGTTTTTCTATGCTTTTTACTCAAAAATCTAAAGTTTGTTTCTGTATCTTTCAGAAAAATAGGGTATACTATATGTAAACGATTTCAAAAGGAGTCCAGTTATGACAAAAACATTTTTTATTCCAAATAAACAGAGCATTTTAGGAGAACAGGAAATTTTGACTGCCAAGTCTATCTTGGCCTTGGTAGATGGCTTGGAGTCACATAGCTATGATGCAGTCTATCTCCGTCAACCTCTTAACCGTCTCGAGTATGTCGAATGTGCGATAGTAGGGCAATCACAATTTCTTTTTAAGGTCAGTTATGCTGATGGTCAAAAGGCTTACCGTGTCGATCTTCCTGACCTACTAACGCAGACAGACTGGCAGATTATCAAATCATTTTTAGATGCTCTGATTGCTTACACAGGAACTGAGATTGAAGGATTAGATGGTTTTGACTTTGAAGCTTATTTCCAAGCAAGTGTTCAAGCCCATCTGGCTGATAGTGCAGCCCGCTTTACGATTTGTCAAGGAATTTTTAATCCTGTTTTCTTTAGCCATGAAGACTTGAAAAGCTTTTTGGGGGAAGATGGCTTGGCACAGTTTGAAGAGCGTGTGCGTGCAGTTCAAGAGACAGATGCCTACTTTGCAAGAGTTTCCTTCTATCAGGATGGAGCAGGGCAAGTGCACGGTGTTTACCATCTAGCTCAAGGAGTCAAGACTATTTTACCGAGAGAACCATTTGTTCCTGCAGCCTATATTGAGCAATTGGTGGATAAGGAAGTCCAATGGGAGATTGACTTGGTGCAAATCACAGGAGACGGCTCTAAACCAGAAGACTATGAAGCTATCGCTCGCTTGAACTATGCAAAATTCCTAGAGTCATTACCATCAGCATATTACCACCAACTAGATGCCAATCAATTAGAAGTGAAACCCATCTTAGACAAAGATTTTAAAACATTAGCACAAGAAAAGTAAAGTAGAAGCAGGTCAATCGACTTGCTTTTTTGACATAGAAAAAATCCTGCCATGAAAGACAGGATTGCTACTCAATGAAAATCAAAGAGCAAACTAGGAAGCTAGCCGCAGGCTGCTCAAAACACTGTTTTGAGGTTGTAGATGAAACTGACGAAGTCAGTAACCATACATACGGTAAGGCGAAGCTGACGTGGTTTGAAGAGATTTTCGAAGAGTATGAAGTTTAAAGAAAGGCCAAGATACGGAGATAATCTCCAATCAGTGCCACTTCAGCTACAAAGAAGAGGAGGATAATGACTCCGTTAACAAGGACAGACAAGAATAATTGATAAAAGGAGTCGGTTTCACTTGCTTGACTTGGTCTTGTAATGATATGGAGACTGGCAAGCAGAATGATTCCAATGCTAATCACACACAAGAGGGCTGTAAATCGTAGGCTATCAAAGAAGGCAAAGAAACTAGCAATGGCAGTGAGGAAGATTGGAATCGCTAAGAGTTGACTATACTGTTGGAGAACCTTTTCTAGCGTCCAGTCCTTTTCCTGGTGGATAAATCGTCTCACGACGAAACTACCCAAGAGGAATGAAAAGAAGAAGAGTGTTGTTGCTACTAGGATAGAGATAATCGAAAAGAGATTTAATGAAGCAAATTGTTCAGGGAAGTGATTATGCATAGTTGCTATATGTCCATAGTAAGCATGTTTGATATGGTAGATACTAAAGAAAAAGGAAGATGCAGAAAACAGAATGAGCAAGATAAAGGCTGTGTAACTGTGTGTGCTACTTGTTTCAAGCTTGCTTGTAGGAGATTTGATCGCTTCCACTAGCCAAGACCAAAAATCAAGCGCTTGCTCTTTCCATTTATCCCTAGATTTTGGAGCTTGGTCGGGGATGTAAGGACTTTCTAAGGATTGACTGAGAAGAAGTGGCTCTTTCGTGGTTGGTTTTTGCTGAGGAAAAGCTTCTTGCTTCTCTTCAGCTATAGTGACTTTTTCTGTTTCTTCAGGAAGATCTTGCTCTTCTTCAGTAGAATCTAATGCTTTCTTTTCTTCTATTTCTGTTCTCGCTTCACCGTCTTCAGGCGTTTCAATTTTCTCTTCTTGCTGGCTTTCCAATTCGACTTCAGCTTGAGAAATTTCCTTCTCTAACTGAGTATTTTTTTCAATTGGCGTATCGAGATCGGCTATCCTTTCTTCAGCCTTGTCTGCAACATCTTGGACTTGTTCATCAGGCTTGTTCTTGCTTGTTGTTTTTACAAAATCATTACTTTCAAACCATTCTTGTTTCATGGTAGAACCTCCTTTTTAGTGGGTTATGTGTCATAGTGGTCGATATAAATAGGTTTATTAAGGTCTGTTAGCTGTAGTTTCAAGACTAATATAATCATCAGCCTTAGCGATGAGTTGACCTTTTGCATCAGTTTTTTCAGTTTTGTAAGGGTTGCTTAATTCGTTGGGGTGGCGTTGACTCTCATCTCTCGATAACTGATAAATAGGACCATGGTGACTCGAGAGGTCTAAGTTAATTTCTTGGCTTTCTTTTTGAGTTAGCATGATACTGAGCGCATTTTTAGAAGATAGTTTTACTTTACCATATACTTTAATATTTTCAGCGCGGAAGTGCTTCTCTGTTGACTCTAGCTGACTATCTGTAAGGTCTGTGTCAAAGATATTAACGATATTGGGGGTTGTGAGTTTACTGTTTTTGATACGACTTCCTTTAATTCGGAGGATATAGCTGTTTGTATTGAGGGTCGCATTTTCAAGACTAGCATTAGTGATACTGGTTTGACCGCGATTGGTTGAGACGTTGATTCCTTTTAGGCTTCTTCCTTTTGGAACTTGTAGAATAACTTCTTCAAAACGACGAGAGTAGTTACTTGCGACATGGAGAATCCCGCCAATTCCAGAAGAGAGAAACGGACTTTCAGACAGTTTCTTATCAGTGAGGCTTAGAGTTTTGTCGTTTTGATTTGTGACAAGATCATGGTTAGCAGAAATAGATGGATGATAAGAAATGTGGATTTGATCATCGAAAGAGTCTGTGATGGTCAGTGCGTGTTGGTGGAGCGTGATATCTAGGTTTTCGACTTCCTTGCCAAAGGTCAGCTCTTCCATCCGACTATCATAGACAGGTTCCTTGGACATGGCAAGTAGGCTCTTGATTCCGTCAGATTGGATGCCTACAAAGAGCAGGATAAATCCGATAACGGTAGTCACCACACCAAAAATGAGAAATCCTTTTGTCAATTTACGCATGCTGGTCACCTCTCTTTCCTTTTTTAAGAACAAATTGCACCAGGCGAACAATGAGTAGGCCGAAGAAGCGGGCTACATAGGAAATACCTAGTAAGACTAGTGAAGAAGCACCGATAGCCAGTAAACCAGAACCAAAAATCAAGATAAAGGCTGATTTAGCTTGGGCTAGGACAGTGAAACTTTCAACTAAAAATAGGAATCCGCCGATGATACCCAGTATGGAAACTGCAAAGAAAGCTAGAATGACAGTCAAGGCTGCCACAAGGATTGCGAACAGGGACACGAGGATGGCGATTCCCAGAGGAATACCGATGGGTGCTGCAAGGAGGGCTAACAAGGCGATATGCAAAATTTGTCGGTTATTTTTTTGAGCGGGTGCCTCATTGATTTTTTTATCGAGAAGATTAGAGAGGACTTCGTGGGCTGCTTCCTTAGGAGTTCCCAAGCTAGCGATGAGTTCTTCTTCTCCCTCGACTCCAGCATCGTCAAAGAGTTCTCTGAAATAGTCCATGGCTTCGATGCGATCAGCTTCAGGTAGTTTCTTGAGATAGAGTTCTAGCTGAGTCAGGTATTCAGTTCTTGTCATGGCGGATACTCCCTTCTATGATGCCATTGATGGTGTCTGTATAGAGTGCCCATTCATCTTTTAGGGTCACGAGCTGTTCTATACCACCATTTGTCAAGGAGTAGTATTTGCGCATGCGACCTTGGAACTCTCTAGAATAGGTTGTCAGAAAGCTATTGCCTTCCAATTTTTTGAGAATGGGATAGAGTGTGGATTCTTTGATATTAGCGATCAGCTTAATGGTTTGGCTAATCTCATAACCATAAGAATCATCCTGCTCCAGTACGGCCAAGATGAGAAATTCAATCAAGGCAGAGGATGTTGGAAAGTACATGGGGAACCTCCTTTTCTAATGTGTAAGATTTTTATATATAATTTTTCTACACATACATTGTACATCTAAAAGAAAGCCCTGTCAAGAGAAATGTGTAAAATTTTTATATATAAAAACTTCTAGGAAAAACTAGAAGTTTAGAGGATTTTATCAGCTCTGTCCACTGTAAAGAGGGCCACAGTCATCAGGATATCGACGAGCAAGAGGGCAGCTACAGCTGGCACCCAAGAGTGGAAGAGGTCAAAACTGTAACCAAAGAGGGTTGGTCCAAAGGCTGCTAGGATATAGCCTCCTGTTTGAGATAGGCCAGATAATTGGGCTGTCTTTTCAGGAGCGCTTGTCTTGAGTGAAAAGTTGACCATGAGATAGGGGAAGAGGGCGCTTGTTGCGGTTCCGATGAGGAGATGGCTGGCAAGCCAGTAAAAGAAATTACCGACTGGGAAAAAGAGCATGGAAATGCCGACCACACCAGCTAGTGAAACCAGAGTGAGCATAAGCTGACGGTTGCGAGTAGACAAGCTGGTTGTCAGGCTTGGGATAGTCATTGAAAAAGGAATGCTAATCAGAGAGAAGATAGAAGTTAGTAAACCAGCTTCGTGACTGGATAGGCCTGCATGGATGGCCATGGTCGGTAACCAGGTCATAGCAGTGTAAAAGAGCAAGGATTGGAAACCTGCAAAGACAATCACTGCCCAGACCTGTTTATTACGCATAACCTTTGTTTTACTTTTTTGTTTGGTTTGTGGAGCCAGTCTGTGATTATAGCGGTGATTTGGGAGCCAGACCAAAAAAGTTGCTAGGCAGAGCAGGGTGAGGAGGATGATAAGTCCTTTCCAAGAACTAGCTTGTGTAATGGGCACAGCTAGATAGGAAGCCAGAGCCGTTGCAATCCCCATAGAGGTTACATATAAGGTGGTCAGAAAACCAATCTTCTTTGGTTGATTGGCTTGGATGAGACTAGGAAGCAGAACATTAATGACTGCGATACTTGCCCCAACCATCAAGGTTCCTAGATAGAGCAGGGGTAGATTGATTAGTCGAATGAGAGAACCGATAGTCAAGAAGAAGAGGCTGTAGGTAAAGAGATGTTCTAAGCCAATTTTCTGAGCCAGTCTGGTAGAAAAGAGCGAGAAGAGGGTAAACATAAGGAGAGGAAGGCTGGTCAAGATACCAAGCGAACTAACTTCTACTCCTAGCCCTTGCGAAATATCACCTAAAATAATGGGTAAAACAGTAAAAGGAGTCCGCAAGGAAACACCAATTAGGATAATACCTGGAACAAAAAAGAGTGATTGCTTTTTCATATAATACCTCTTCTAGCTGATTTTAATAACAGCTTATTTTAAGGCTTTTTCCCTATAATGTCAAGTAAGGTTTCTGGCTTTCAAGATAAAAATGGGAAAGTCTTGAAAATTATGATAAAATAGTGGAAGGAAATCTATATATTGGAGAAAAACTGTGTCTGAAAAGCAAAAAATCAGCGTATTGATGTCGGTTTATATCAAGGAAAACCCGACATTTTTAAAGGATGCTATTGAGAGTGTTCAAAATCAGACCCTGAGACCGAGCGAATTGGTTCTGGTTGAGGATGGGCCTTTGACACCTGAGCTCTATCAGGTATTAGACCAGCTTGAAGCTGAGTCTGATATTCCAGTGAAACGCTATCCTCTTGAGCAGAATCAAGGTTTGGGCCTAGCTCTTCGATACGGTGTTTTGCAGTGTCAGTATGATATTATTGCCCGTATGGATACCGATGATATAGCTGTTTCAGACCGTTTTGAGAAACAGGTTCAGCTAATGGAGAAGGACAACCTCGACCTATTAGGTGGCCATATTGCAGAATTTATTGACAATCCTGATGAGATTGTTTCTTACCGTCGTGTTCCGACTCAACATGCAGATATTGTGGCTTATCAAAGGATGAGAAGTGCCTTTAACCATATGACTGTCATGTTCAAGAAGGACATGGTTCTCAAGGCAGGCAACTATGAGGATGGCCTTTATATGGAGGATGACCTCCTCTGGCTCAATATGATTGCTGCAGGAGCCAAGACTGGCAACCTCGATCAAATCTTGTGTCAGGTTCGTGTCGGAGCAGGGATGTTTGAGCGTCGTGGGGGACTGCGTTACCTCAAACTCTATCGTCAAGCTCGTCAGCGCATGCTGAAGAGAGGACAAATTTCTTATCTGGAATATGCCAAGAGTGTTGCGATTCAGATGGTTGTTGCCCTTTGTCCAGGATTTGTCAGACAGTTTATTTTTATGAAACTGTTACGAAAAAGCAAGTAAAAGATTGTAGCAAATCGTAAACGGGATAAAAAGTGTTATAATAACAATATAAATATTCAGCTCTTTTAAGGAGGAGTAAATTTCTATGAATAAAAAACTCACAGATTATGTGATTGATCTGGTGGAAATTTTAAATAAACAACAAAAACAGGTTTTCTGGGGAGTATTTGATATTTTGAGTATGGTGGTTTCCATCATTGTATCTTATATCTTATTTTACGGCTTGATTAATCCAGCACCTGTTGACTACATTATCTATACGAGTTTGGCCTTCTTGTTTTATCAATTGATGATTGCATTTTGGGGCTTGAACGCTAGTATTAGTCGTTACAGCAAGATTACGGATTTCATGAAAATCTTTTTTGGTGTGACTGCGAGCAGCGTCTTGTCATATAGTATCTGCTATGCCTTCTTGCCACTCTTCTCCATCCGTTTCATCATTCTCTTTATCTTGTTGAGTACCTTCTTGATTTTATTGCCACGGATTACTTGGCAGTTAATCTATTCCAGACGCAAAAAAGGTAGTGGTGATGGAGAACATCGTCGAACCTTCTTGATTGGTGCTGGTGATGGTGGGGCCCTCTTTATGGATAGCTACCAACATCCAACCAGTGATTTGGAACTTGTCGGTATTTTGGATAAGGATGCTAAGAAAAAGGGCCAAAAACTTGGTGGAATCCCTGTTTTGGGCTCTTATGACAATCTGCCTGAATTGGCTAAACGCCATCAAATCGAGCGTGTTATCGTTGCGATTCCGTCACTTGATCCGTCAGAATATGAACGTATCTTGCAGATGTGTAATAAGCTGGATGTCAAATGTTACAAGATGCCTAATGTTGAAACTGTTGTTCAAGGACTTCACCAAGCAGGTACTGGGTTCCAAAAAATTGATATCATAGACCTTTTGGGCCGTCAGGAAATTCGTCTTGACGAATCGCGTCTGGGCGCAGAACTGACAGGTAAGACCATATTAGTCACAGGGGCTGGTGGTTCAATCGGTTCTGAAATCTGTCGCCAAGTTAGTCGCTTCAATCCTGAACGCATCGTCTTGCTCGGTCATGGGGAAAACTCAATCTACCTTGTTTATCATGAACTGATTCGTAAGTTCCAAGGGATTGATTATGTGCCAGTTATCGCAGACATTCAAGACTATGACCGTTTGTTGCAAGTCTTTGAGCAGTACAAGCCAGCTATTGTTTATCATGCGGCTGCTCACAAGCATGTTCCTATGATGGAGCGCAATCCAAAAGAAGCTTTCAAAAACAATATCCGTGGAACCTACAATGTTGCTAAGGCTGTTGATGAAGCCAAAGTACCTAAGATGGTTATGATTTCGACAGATAAGGCAGTTAATCCACCAAATGTTATGGGAGCAACCAAGCGCGTGGCTGAGTTGATTGTCACTGGCTTTAACCAACGTAGCCAATCAACCTACTGTGCAGTTCGTTTTGGGAATGTTCTTGGTAGCCGTGGTAGTGTGATTCCAGTCTTTGAACGTCAGATTGCTGAAGGTGGTCCTGTAACGGTGACAGACTTCCGCATGACTCGTTACTTTATGACCATTCCAGAAGCTAGCCGTTTGGTTATCCATGCTGGTGCTTATGCCAAGGATGGGGAAGTCTTTATCCTTGATATGGGCAAACCAGTCAAGATTTATGACTTGGCCAAGAAAATGGTCCTTCTAAGTGGACACACCGAAAGTGAAATTCCAATCGTTGAAGTTGGAATCCGCCCAGGCGAAAAACTCTACGAAGAACTCTTGGTATCAACCGAACTTGTTGATAACCAAGTTATGGATAAGATTTTCGTTGGTAAGGTTAATGTCATGCCTCTAGAAGCCATCGATCAAAAGATTGAAGAGTTCCGAACTCTCAGAGGAGATGAGTTGAAACAAGCCATTATCGCCTTTGCTAATCAAACCACCCACGTTGAATAAAAAAGAAAAACGCATATTATCAGGGCTTGAAACCTTGGTAATATGCGTTTTGTTATGTAGAAACTTGCTTCATTTTCTTCTGAAATAGAGTCGTTGCCCAGTCTATGTTATTGAAAATACTCCAAAACTTCTAAGGGTTTGTGGGCGATATAATCAGGTTGATAGTTTAGTAGATCTGCTTGCTCTCCAAATCCCCAAGTGACAGCCAATTTCTGAATGCCGGTTTCTTGAGCTCCCAGCATATCAAACTTGGTATCTCCAATGATGATGGCTTGTTGAGGGGCTAGTTGATGTGTCTGCAAGGCTTGGCGAATGACATCTGCTTTATGTGGAGTTTCAGGGCTGGAACCATAAATGCCATCAAAGAAATGATGGATTCCCAAGTTTTTAGTCATGTCTTGAGCGGTTGGAGTATTCTTTGTAGTGGTGATGTAGAGAGGGTAATTCTTGGATAGTTCTTGAAGTAATTCTACAATCTGAGGAAAGAGTTGAGCTTCATGGATGCCTTTTTCCTTATAGTAGGAACGGTATATCTGCACAGCCTCAGCGATTTGTTCTTTGGGCAGGCAGGTCGCAAAACTACTTTCAAGGGGCGGTCCCATAAAACCACGAATCGTTTTGGCATCAGGGCTAGGCACCCCGAGCTCTTTAAAGGTATGGGTAAAGGCATTGTGAATCCCGATAGAACTATCAACGAGGGTTCCATCCAGATCGAAAAAGATAGCTGAGATAGAGGTCATAGTTTCTCCTATTTGATAAGCTTATTCTCCGAAAATTTCTTTTTGGAGGCGACGGCCAGTAGGGGTGGCAGCGAGTCCACCTTCAGCTGTTTCACGAAAGGCAGTTGGCATGCTTGCTCCTACTTGGTACATGGCATCGATCACTTCATCCACAGGGATTTTAGATTCGATACCTGCCAGGGCCATGTCTGCTGCGATAAAGGCAAAGCTGGCTCCCATGGCATTGCGCTTGACACAGGGAACTTCGACCAAGCCGGCAACAGGATCACAGATGAGGCCTAGCATATTTTTAATGACAAAGGCAATGGCCTGGCTGGCCTGATAAGGTGTTCCGCCCGCAGCAAGAGTCAAGGCGGCGGCACTCATAGCAGAGGCAGAGCCGACCTCGGCCTGACAGCCACCCTCAGCGCCTGAGATAGAGGCATTGTTTGCGATGACTAGTCCAAAGGCACCTGCAGCAAAGAGGAAATCCAGCTGTTGCTCGTGGCTGAGGTCTAATTTTTCAATAGCAGCTGTTAGAACTGAGGGCAGACAGCCAGCACTTCCAGCTGTTGGAGTAGCACAGACCAAGCCCATTTTGGCATTGTGTTCATTGACTGCGATGGCATTTCGGGCAGCTGAGAGTATCGTGTAATCTGATAGAGTTTTTCCGTTTTTGATGTAGTGATCCAATTTGGCAGCATCTCCACCTGTCAGGCCACTACGAGATTTATTTTCATTGAGGCCAAGTTGGACAGAGGCTTTCATGACTTCCAGATTGCGTTCCATGAGAAGGAGGACTTCTTCACGTTCACGACCTGTCAATTCAAACTCTGTTGTAATCATGAGTTCTGCGACATTTCCTTGAAAGTCCAGTTCTGCCTGCTCGACCAATTCTTTGATAGAATAAAACATGCTTCCTCCTATTTAAAGAAATTGACATTGTGGAGATGAGGGATTTTACGAATTTCTTCGATGGCCTCATCACAGTTGCGACTGTCGACTTCGATAATCATAATGGCTTTTTCACCAGCTTTTTCACGAGTGACATTCATCTGGGCGATATTGATACCATAGCGTGAAAGAGCCTCCGTTACGAGGGCAATCATACCTGGAATATCTTGATGAACGATGATTATAGTCGGTGTATTCATATTGAGAGAGACGGCAAAACCATTGAGTTCGGTGACCTGAATATTTCCTCCACCGATAGAAATACCAGTTACGCTGATGGTCTTGTGGGCATTTTTGACGGTAATTTTAGTGGTGTTAGGATGCGGAGCATTGCTGTCTTTTTGAATGGTCCAGACAATCTTGATGCCACGCTTGTGGGCAATCTCCAAACTGTTTGGAATTTCAGGATCATCTGTATCCATGCCCAAAATACCAGCAACAAGGGCTAGGTCTGTCCCGTGACCACGATAGGTCTTGGCAAATGAGTTAAATAGTTGGAATTCGACTTCTGTCGGAGTATCATCAAAAATGGAAGAGACAATCTTCCCAATACGAACAGCGCCAGCGGTATGGCTACTAGATGGGCCAATCATGACTGGTCCGATGATATCAAAGACAGATTGAAAACGAAGTGATTTCATCAGTTTCCCCTTATAAAAATTCTTATCTCTATTATATCAAAGAATGAAGGTATTGGCTTTAATTGTGGATGAAAACCTTTTTACACTACAAATGGCATAAAAATAGTATCTTTTATGACAAAAAATACCTTATTTAGGGAAATAAAAAATAATTTTGTAATATTTCTACATAAAAGTGTCAAGAAACAGTAATATTTAAAGGGTATGATAGAACTATAGAAAGAAGGAGAACTTTTAGATATGAAATCAACAACTAAAAAGATTAAAACAACTCTTGCAGGAGTAGCTGCCTTGTTTGCAGTATTTGCTCCATCATTTGTATCTGCTCAAGAATCATCAACTTACACTGTTAAAGAAGGTGATACACTTTCAGAAATCGCTGAAACTCATAACACAACTGTTGAGAAATTGGCAGAAAACAACCACATTGACAACATCCATATGATTTATGTTGGTCAAGAGTTGGTTATCGATGGTCCTGTAGCGCCTGCAACACCAGCGCCAACTACTTATGCAGCACCAGCTGCTCAAGATGAAACTGTTTCAGCTCCAGCAGCAGAAACTACAGAGGTAGAGGAAGAAACTCCAGTAGCAAGCGCGCCAGTAGCAGAAGAAACAGTTGCTGCAACTGTAAGCGGATCTGAAGCAGAAGCTAAAGAATGGATTGCACAAAAAGAATCAGGCGGTAGCTACACAGCTACAAACGGACGTTATATCGGACGTTACCAATTGACAGATTCATACTTGAACGGAGACTACTCAGCTGAAAACCAAGAACGTGTAGCAGATGCCTACGTTGCAGGACGTTACGGTTCATGGTCAGCCGCTAAAAACTTCTGGCTTAACAACGGCTGGTATTAAGAAATAACGAACAGAATAATTTGAAAAGTCGAGGAAATTCCTCGACTTTTTTATATTTCCTTCGCTTGATAATAGGTCTCCACTTCTTTTTTGAGATGAGACAGCATAGAAGTTTCCTCGGTCAGCTCTAGAAGGGAGAACCCTTTTTGGATAAGTTTCGCATCATCCCTACAAATTCCGATACGAACATAGGCGACAGCCAAGCTATCATATTTTTTCTTTTTCTTGGCATCTTCTAGTAAAGTGTAGCAGATTTGCTTACACATGTTTTTGTCTTGATTGTATAAGTAAATAGTGGAAAGGTTTAATAGAATTGTCATTCGCAAGTCATATAAATGTTGATAGTTTTTATAAACTTCTAGGCGTTGCAATATTTTTCCAGTGATGAGATGGAGGTGTTCAATGGGCAAGCTGAAAAGGATGGTATTGAGGATTTTTAGGTCACTTTCATACCATGTATCTTGTTTTTCAATTTTTCTCCAAAGTTTTTTGACAACCTGTTCTGCGTGATCTGATAGTTCCCCTGCCCCGTGTTGACGGATATAAATAACAACTTCAAGCATGTCTCTGATTTCTTCTATAGGGAGATCGTGGTGGGTCTTGAGGTAGTCTTGGCATTTTTGAAATAGTTTTTCGAGTTCACTAGTCCCTAGGATTGAGCTCATATTGAGATAGGTTTGCATGATTTCTGTTCGTTGGCTCGGTTGATAGAGGTGGCAGATATAGTCAAATTCTTCAAAACTCATATTGATTTGTCGGAGAAGAAATTCCATATTTTCATATTTGGGAGTTGCCTTGCCGCTTTCAATCTTTGATAGGCTGGTTCTTGAGAGGACATTTCCACAGATCTCTTCTTGGGTCAATCCTTTTGACTCGCGTATTTCTTTATAGACCTTTCCGAAGTCATAACGCATAATTTTCTCCTTTTCGTGAAAAAAGTTAACAAATAATAAAATTCTATTAAAAATATTTTATCATAGTAATATAAAAAGTAGAAAAGAAAATTAAAATAAGCTTGGTGTAATTTTAAGATGGGGCTAATGAGTACTATGGTGTAGCTAGAAAAGGGATGCTAAAATGTTAAAAAATAAGGAGCTCTTTAGAGTAGTCATGATATTTGTGATCGGAATCATCCTCATTTTAATAACACCAGTCTTATTTAAAATTGTTATGGAACTATCTTAAAAATAAATGGGCTTCTGCTTTAAGGGAGTAGTGAATCAGGAGGTTAAGTGATGAACTACAATTTAAAATATATCTTATCAGGAATATTTATCATAGCCTTTATAGGTTTCCTCGTCTGGATGCGTTATTTTAATCAGAAGAAGGAAGAAGAGCATTCGGATGTGTCTTTTGAAGCGAGGTTAGATAGTGAAGTCAAGACCTTATATAAACAACTAGGATTGGGTGAGGAGCCTCATTATTTCTTAGCGTATCGCTACCTACATCCTTGGTTTGATTTGGCGATTTTACCACCAACAGTTGAAATTTTCTTAACTAAAATAGCGCTGGTGATGGTAACTCCAGATGAACTACTGATAAGAAATCTTGGGAATGGGATGACTTTCACAAGTGAGCACCATCGTGATTTGCGGCAAGGACTTATCCGCATTCCAAAATCAGAGATGAAAGAATTTGAGATTCGCAACTGGAAAAGAGCTTTTGTATTTGGAGACTTTTTGACGATTAAAACAAACCAACATAGCTATTATTTACAGGTTAGAGATGATGAACTTCAAAAAGGAAGTCTTTCTACCAAACATTTCTCAGACTTGAAACGACAAGATTTTCTAGGATTATTGACAGATAAAAGGACATTCTGATAGACAATTGCCCTAGTTGTTTATTGTAAACTTTACAAATAAGCTGTAAATACTAGAATCTATTCAGAAAGGAAATTCCTATGAAAAATAAAATTTTAATCATTGTTTATATTTTAGCCTCGCTGTTCATCAGTTTTGTAATCTTTTCACTTTTACATATTGATTTTAAATGGTGGACAACTCTGGCTATAAGTGCAGGATTTATTTACACCTACTTAAAATTTAGTAAAAAATAAAAAGTACCTGCATCTATCTCGCTTTCGTCTCTTCACGGGAGGTATCTCTATGAAAAAAATCAGTCATCTTTGTATGTTTCTGCTGTTGCTGTGTACCACTTTTTTTGTTTCTAATGTAAACTACACACGTGAAGCGGTTCGGATTCGGGAAATGGGAAAGACGGTAGATTCTTTGGATTTGTATTTGAAAGATATTAACGAACCTGCAGCGTCTGTTCTTCGATTTTTTGAGGATGTATCAAAGGAGTACAAGGTCTCCATCATCAAAACAGACAGTGGTGATGAGGTAATCAAGTCTGGTGTTTTTGATAAAGATACCTTCCCCTACCAAGAGTTTGGGATTTCTTCTCTTGATTTTACTACAGATGGTGAAGGAGTCTACAGTAATAAAGAAATTTCTAATAAACTTGGTACGATTCCGACCTTTCTAAAAGCCAAGCCTATTCAGCTTATGACTTTTCAAACCTATATCAAGGATACATCTCGTAGTTTAAATGGTCGCTATACGATAACTTCTACACAAGAGATGGATAAGGATAGGATTGTACAGAAATGGAGCGATTTTTTCAAGATAGATCAGGCTACCTTGCTAGAGCCTACCTATAAAAGTGCAGTGGAAGTCATAAATCGAGATTTGCTTTTATCTGCCATTGTTTTTGTCTTGGCTATTTTACTTCTTGTGTTAGTAACAGTTTATCAGCCGATGATGGAGATGAAACGAGTGGGAGTTCAAAAGTTACTTGGTTTTCAAAGCAGAGCGATTTTAGCTGGTTTTGTAAAGACTAATTTTTATCTTCTCTTGGGTGGAAGTCTTGTCATTGACTTGGGATTATTTTTAGTGCTGGATTACAGACCAAAACTTTTGTTCCCGAGTTTACTCTTATCCCAATTTCTGCTTTTACAGTTGTATTTGTTCATCGGTTGGCTGACCTACCTGATGATTCAGAAAATGACAGTCAGTTCCATGTTGAAAGGTTTTTCATCTGTCAAACTTGGTCTTATCTTCAATTATGTGATGAAAATAGGGACAACTATTTTACTGACGGCCTTACTGATTGGGGTGGGCAGAAGTTTAGAACAAGAAAACAAAGAACTTGCTTATCAGCAACAGTGGGTAAGCCAAGGTAATTACCTGACCTTAGAAACCTTCAAACTCAATGATAATCTGTGGCAAGAAGAGCTAGCAGGGTCAGGGAAATCTACAGATTATTTCTACCAATTTTATCAAGACTTGCTAGTAAAAACACAAGTAAACTATGTGCGAAGTGCGAGTCTTCCTATCAAACCAGTCATCAAAGCTGAACAAGTGCAGAACTACCAACTGCCTGATAAGGTAGATGTTTACTATGCTAATAGCAATTTTCTAAAGAGCAAGGGATTCAAGTTACCAGATACCGGTACTAAAAAGATGATTTTGTTGCCAGCCAGTGACAAAGGACAAGAAGGCAAGAATCAGTTCTTGGGAAAATCCATCGCCTATCTTTCTATGAGGTATGAAGATCAGCAAAAGCAAACAATAGAAGATATGGATATAGAAATTTCTTACTATGAAGGAGATTGGTCTTTCTTCCCTTATAACAATGAACGAAAGGAAAATCTCCATAATCCAATCATTAGTCTGGTAAATGATCAAGACATGATGTGGGAAGAAAAGACTCACTTGTCAACGACAGGTTTAAACAATCCGATGAAAGTTGAAAATACGGAACAAAATCAAAAAGTGATTACAGAGTTGGTCGATAACTTATCTGATGGTAGCTATTTAAAATTTTCATCGATTCAAGCAATTCAAGAGGAGATGGTTGATACCTATCGGGATTCTGTTCGTAATTTTAACGTTCTTTTTGCCTTATTTGCTCTTCTCAGTATGATTGTCTCCTACTTTTTACTCGTTACTACTTTCTTGTTGAAGCGCAGGGATATCATTACCAAGAAGTTTATGGGGTGGAAACTGGTCGATCGCTACCGCGCTCTCTTAGTTCTGCTTTTGCTGGGCTATAGTCTGCCTCTTCTAGTCTTGATTTTCTTTGCCCATGCGCTCTTGCCACTCCTGCTGTTTGCAGGCTTTACATGTCTGGATATACTATTTGTGCTAGTCTTGGCCTCTAGGATGGAGAAAAGAAGTCTAGTAGAATTATTGAAAGGGGGCATCTTATGATTGAGTTAGAAAATATTACCAAAGCCATTGGGGGAAAAGTGATTTTGGATAACTTGTCTCTCAGGATTGATCAGGGGGATTTGGTAGCCATTGTTGGTAAGAGTGGTAGTGGTAAGTCGACCTTGTTAAATTTATTAGGTTTGATAGATGGTGATTATAGCGGACGGTATGAGATTTTTGGCCAGACAAATCTAGCGGTCAATTCTGCTAAGTCGCAAACAATAATCCGTGAACATATCTCTTATCTGTTTCAAAATTTTGCCCTGATTGATGATGAAACGGTCGAGTACAATCTCATGCTGGCACTGAAATATGTGAAATTGTCTAAGAAAGACAAGCTCAAAAAGGTGGAAGAGATTTTAGAGAGAGTAGGTTTGTCAGCTACTTTGCATCAAAAGGTCTCTGAGTTGTCTGGTGGCGAACAACAACGAATTGCAGTTGCTAGAGCCATCTTAAAACCCAGCCAGCTGATTTTAGCCGATGAACCTACAGGTTCGCTGGATCCTGAAAATAGAGATTTGGTCTTGAAGTTTCTCTTAGAGATGAATCGAGAGGGGAAAACAGTTATTATTGTGACCCACGATGCTTATGTAGCCCAACAATGTCATCGAATCATTGAATTGTGAAAAATACAGAAATCTTATCAAAAATCTTTAGATTTAAGGATACCTTTAAAATTTAATTTTAAAACACTCATTTATCAACATTTTTTTATTGATAAAAATAGGAAATTGGTTGTTTTTGGGAGATTCCCTAAAATTACCTCCTAACCACACGTACTAAAAAGATACTTCCTATGGAAATCGTATGACTCTGAAGCTTCGAATAGTTCAGTTTTCATGATTTTTATGCTATTCTAGCTTTAGAATCCTTCAGAACGTAAAATTTTAAGCACTCAAAGACTTAGAATATCCCTAAAACATTTATTTTATAGCAATTCTAAACGTAGAATTGCGTGGATATGTATGGATTTAATCTGTTCGATAGTTTGGACAGCTCTATTCTGAGAAATCTGAGTTATCAATGCTTTAGAATAGTATTTCGTCAATGGATTTTATTGAAGGATTGATTGTTTTATGATAGTCTAAAAAAAAACTGATTTAATGGAGCAAATGGAGAATCATTACATGAAATATTTTTTTGCAGGAATTGGTGAAATTCATTTTTTGTTATTTTTATTATATCTAGACATGTCTACTAGTCAAATTATTGGACTAGTGATTGGATATACTAAAATAAATCTAATAAATTCTATTATTATAGCTCTTGGTATGATATTGGCATTAATTTTGGTATTATCAAGAGTGTATAGAAAATATTTTTATAGAGACGATGATGACTAAGGTTTTTATCAATAATTGGCTACATAATATCTATAGGGAATTTACCCACTACAAATATAATAAAGCTCTAAAAAAGAGCCTGGAATGGCTCTTTTTGTGTACTATTATTTTTATTTGATGAAGGATAATTTTTAAACATTAGTGGTAGCAGATTTATTAAAATTCTGACAAGTTTATGGATTTTCTACACCTGAATTAGTAGGTTGATGACTATTTGTATTGCTATCTTCAGCATTATTACTATTACTATTGCTATTAGCCTCTGCTTGATCTCCTGTATTGACAACATTATTTCCACCACTACCAGATGAATATTGCTCAGCTGCAGGTGCTTGGGAATTGTTTATTGTTCCATATGATTCAGGGTAGGTTGGAGTGTAGTTGCTATCTTCTGAATTGTATTTTTCTCCTCCCTGAACGCTACTAGTCGTTTCAGTCTGGTTAGACTTTTGTTCCTCTTTTTTGGTCAAAACTTCAACTTGTTTTTGAAATTTAGAGATTAGTTCTTGAATTGGTTTAATCTTTTCCTCAAGAGCAGTTTGATCGTTTGCATAATTGATATTTTTAATGATTTCTAGTATTTTTTGTAAGGAAGTGATGGTCGTTTCAAGTGTTTGTTTATCTTGAAAATGGCTATCAGAATCTTTTATATCTAGTTTTAAAGCTTTTTCACTATAATGATTTGTGACTTTATCGGCAGTAGAAGTAAGAAAGTCTGCTAGTGTCTTTTTGCCTTCATCAGTAGTTGGTTTCAATTCTTGGATTTTTTTCCAATCTTCTATAATGGTTTCAGAATCGATATTGAAGTTTTTAATAGCGTTTCTTACTTGTTCAACATCTTGATGATTCTTTTGATGGTTGATGAGAGCAACGTTCCCTCTCTCTGCTTGGATTTTTTCTTGATGGAGGACTAAGCCTGTCAAAAGTCCAATACCTGCAATAAGTGTAATAATAAAAATAGTATTTTTTGATTTTAGAATATCTTTGTAGTTGTTCACATTAGTCCTACGCACATGGATGATGGTGTATATATGGAATCATGTGCGCATTCCTCCTTATTATAGTATATCATTTTTATCTGATTTTAAAAGTAAGTTTATAAAGAGAATAGGGGGTTAGATATGAATTGCCTTTTTTGTATCCTTATCTTCATGTATTTACATAAGAGCTTGGTCGATTATCAGCCTCTTTCTTGTCTTCTCTAACCAAGCATGTTATAATGAAAACTGCTCAAACGACCTTCAATCGTTAAGCACACACGACCTTCAATCGTGAAATAGTCATTTCGTTTATCTTTTATTACGTCGTTAACTCGTCTTGCCTAACTCAAGTTATGCCTGCGACTCGTTGCCTAGTCCTAAAAGCAAACGAAAAGACTATACTCGAAGAAATTCTATTGAAAGTCATAGTAAATAGAATTTTGAGGGGTATAAATAAACGAATAGATGGGAGAACTACCATGAGTGATAACTCTAAAACACGTGTTGTCGTGGGGATGAGTGGTGGTGTTGATTCGTCGGTGACGGCTCTTTTGCTCAAGGAGCAGGGCTACGATGTGATCGGTATCTTCATGAAGAACTGGGACGACACAGATGAAAACGGCGTCTGTACGGCGACCGAAGATTACAAGGATGTGGCTGCGGTGGCGGACCAGATTGGCATTCCTTACTACTCTGTCAACTTTGAAAAAGAGTACTGGGACCGCGTTTTTGAGTATTTCCTAGCGGAATACCGTGCAGGGCGCACGCCAAATCCAGATGTTATGTGCAACAAGGAAATCAAGTTCAAGGCCTTTTTGGACTATGCCATGACCTTGGGGGCAGACTATGTAGCGACTGGGCATTATGCCCGTGTAGCGCGTGATGAGGATGGGATCGTTCACATGCTTCGTGGCGTGGACAATGGCAAGGACCAGACCTATTTCCTCAGCCAGCTTTCGCAAGAACAACTCCAAAAAACCATGTTCCCACTGGGACATTTGGAAAAGCCGGAAGTGCGAAAACTAGCAGAAGAAGCAGGCCTTGCGACTGCTAAGAAGAAAGATTCGACAGGGATTTGCTTTATCGGAGAAAAGAACTTTAAAAACTTCCTCAGCAACTATCTGCCAGCTCAGCCTGGCCGCATGATGACTGTGGATGGTCGCGATATGGGCGAGCATGCAGGTCTTATGTACTATACAATCGGTCAGCGTGGTGGTCTCGGTATCGGTGGACAACACGGCGGTGACAATGCCCCTTGGTTCGTTGTCGGAAAAGACCTAAGCAAGAATATCCTCTATGTAGGCCAAGGTTTCTATCATGATTCGCTCATGTCAACCAGCCTAGAGGCTAGCCAAGTCCACTTTACTAGTGAGATGCCAGAGGAGTTTACGCTCGAATGTACGGCTAAATTCCGCTACCGTCAGTCGGATTCTAAAGTGACCGTCCATGTTAAAGGAGATAAGGCAGAGGTCATCTTTGCGGAGCCACAGCGTGCGATCACACCAGGACAGGCCGTTGTCTTTTACGATGGCGAAGAATGTCTCGGTGGTGGCTTGATTGACAATGCTTATCGAGATGGACAAGTTTGTCAGTACATTTAGATTGACAAATTTTCTCAATTTGCTACAATAATAAAAGCAATAGAAATGATGGTCAAAGCTCATAGATGTTGCAGGCTTTTTTGTCCTGCACTTCTTTGGAGTTTTGACTGTTTTTGTGTCGTTTAAGGGAAAGGACAAGAATGACTCAGCAAGACTTTCGGACAAAAGTAGGAAATGCAGTTTTTGGCGTTCGGGCGACAGCCTTGATTCTCCAAAATCGCAAGCTCCTAGTCACCAAAGACAAGGGCAAGTATTATACTATCGGCGGTGCGATTCAAGTCAATGAAAGCACGGAAGACGCGGTAGTCCGTGAAGTGAGGGAAGAACTGGGTGTCAAAGCTCAAGCTGGGCAGCTAGCTTTTGTTGTTGAAAATCGTTTTGAACAGGACGGTGTTTCCTATCACAATATCGAGTTTCATTATCTAGTGAATTTGCTTGAAGATGCCCCATTGACCATGCAGGAAGATGAGAAAACGCAACCCTGTGAATGGATTGATTTGGATAAACTTGAGGATTTTCAGTTAGTTCCAGCCTTTTTAAAAACAGCCCTGCCAGATTGGAACGGCCAACTAAGACACATTCATCTTGAGAAATAAGGAGAGAAATATGACTTATAACTTTACTGAAGAATACGATATTATTGTAATCGGTGCAGGACACGCTGGGGTGGAGGCATCTCTAGCTGCCAGCCGTATGGGCTGCAAGGTCTTGCTTGCGACCATCAATATTGAAATGCTGGCTTTCATGCCTTGTAATCCCTCTATCGGTGGTTCTGCCAAGGGGATCGTTGTGCGTGAAGTCGATGCCCTAGGTGGTGAGATGGCCAAAACCATTGACAAGACTTACATCCAGATGAAGATGCTCAACACAGGGAAGGGGCCAGCTGTCCGTGCCCTTCGTGCGCAGGCTGATAAGGAACTCTATTCTAAGGAGATGCGCAAGACGGTTGAAAATCAAGAGAATCTGACCCTTCGTCAAACCATGATTGATGAGATTTTGGTGGAAGACGGCAAAGTTGTTGGTGTGCGTACAGCGACCCATCAAGAATATGCTGCCAAAGCCGTTATCGTGACGACAGGGACAGCCCTCCGTGGGGAAATTATCATTGGAGACCTTAAGTATTCATCAGGTCCTAACCACAGCCTCGCTTCTATTAACCTTGCTGACAATCTTAAGGAACTGGGTCTCGAAATCGGTCGTTTCAAGACAGGAACCCCTCCACGTGTCAAGGCTTCTTCAATCAATTACGATGTGACCGAGATTCAGCCAGGAGACGAAGCGCCTAATCACTTCTCCTACACTTCACGTGATGAGGATTATGTCAAGGATCAGGTGCCATGCTGGTTGACCTACACCAATGGTACCAGTCATGAAATTATCCAAAATAACCTCCACCGTGCGCCTATGTTTACAGGTGTGGTCAAGGGAGTGGGGCCTCGTTACTGTCCATCAATTGAGGACAAGATTGTGCGCTTTGCAGACAAGGAACGCCACCAACTCTTCCTTGAGCCAGAAGGGCGCAATACAGAAGAAGTCTATGTTCAAGGACTTTCAACCAGTCTGCCTGAGGATGTCCAGCGTGAGCTGGTTCATTCTATCAAAGGGTTGGAAAATGCAGAGATGATGCGGACAGGTTATGCCATTGAGTATGATATGGTCTTGCCTCATCAGTTGCGTGCAACTCTGGAAACCAAGAAAATCTCAGGTCTTTTCACTGCTGGTCAGACAAATGGAACGTCAGGCTACGAAGAAGCTGCTGGCCAAGGGATTATCGCTGGGATCAATGCGGCTTTGAAAGTCCAAGGCAAGCCTGAATTGATTTTGAAGCGCAGTGATGGTTATATCGGGGTGATGATTGATGACTTGGTGACCAAGGGAACCATTGAACCCTATCGTCTCTTGACCAGTCGTGCTGAATACCGTCTCATCCTCCGCCATGACAATGCTGATATGCGTTTGACCGAGATGGGACGTGAGATTGGTCTTGTGGATGATGAACGCTGGGCTCGCTTTGAAATCAAGAAAAATCAATTTGAAAATGAGATGAAGCGCCTAGACAGTATCAAACTCAAGCCAGTCAAGGAAACCAATGCCAAGGTTGAGGAGATGGGCTTCAAGCCGTTGACAGATGCAGTGACAGCTAAGGAATTTCTTCGCCGTCCAGAAGTTTCTTATCAAGATGTGGTGGCCTTTATCGGACCAGCAGCAGAGGACTTGGATGACAAGATTATCGAATTGATTGAAACAGAAATCAAGTACGAAGGCTACATCTCCAAAGCTATGGATCAGGTAGCCAAGATGAAACGCATGGAAGAAAAACGCATTCCAGCCAATATAGACTGGGATGATATTGACTCCATTGCGACAGAAGCTCGTCAGAAGTTCAAACTCATCAATCCAGAAACCATCGGCCAAGCCAGCCGTATTTCGGGAGTAAACCCAGCAGATATTTCTATTTTGATGGTGTATCTGGAAGGTAAAAATCGTAGTATTTCTAAAAATCAAGAAAAGAAAGCATAGAAAAAACAGCTCCGTCTTCGGGGCTGTTTTCTTGCTTTATTCTTCATCTGGTGTGAGGATCATCGGGATGATAATCGGTTCACGTTCTGTATTTTCATAGAGGAAGGGGCGAATAGCGTTGACAATGGCACCATTGACAGATTGAACGCTAGCATCCTTGTTTTTCAATGCGATACGAATTGCATTGAAGAGGATGCGCTGGCTTTGACGAATCAAATCTCCAGACTCTCTCATGTAAACAAAGCCTCGGCTGAGGATATCTGGACCAGACAGAATCATCTGTGACTTGAAGTCAACAGTTGCGACTGCCAGAACGACACCATCTTCAGATAGATCACGACGATCTTTGAGAACAGCAGCACCGATTTCACCGATACGATTTCCATCGACATAGATATCTTGAGCGTTGAAATGACCTGCGATACGAGCTGAGTCAGCAGTAAGGGCAAGCACATCACCATTGCTCATAATAAAGATGTTGTCCTTCTCAACCCCAGTATCCACTGCTAGTCCAGCGTGGAGTTTTTGCATGCGGTATTCACCGTGGACAGGCATGAAGTATTTTGGCTTAATCAAGCGGAGCATGAGTTTTTGCTCTTGCTGACCACCGTGTCCAGATGTGTGGATATTGTTAACCTTACCGTGGATAACTTCGACACCAGCTTCAGAAATGATGTTAATCAGCTTGTTGACGCTAGTGGTATTTCCAGGGATTGGACTAGAAGAGAAGATAACTGTATCACCTGGTTGGAGTTGTACCTGACGGTGGGTTCCGTTGGCGATACGAGAGAGGGCTGCCATTGGCTCGCCCTGACTACCTGTACAGAGGATGAGAACTTCTCCTGCAGGATAATCTTTGATTTCATTTGGCTCGATAAAGGTTCCCTTAGGAGCTTTGATGTAGCCAAGCTCGATTCCGTTGACAATGGCCTTTTCCATAGAGCGACCAAAGACCGCAATCTTACGTCCAGTCTTAACAGCGGCTTCTGTTGCTTGCTGGAGACGGAAGA
This sequence comes from Streptococcus mitis SK579, assembly GCF_000257905.1. Lineage (GTDB taxonomy): Bacteria > Bacillota > Bacilli > Lactobacillales > Streptococcaceae > Streptococcus > Streptococcus mitis_L. The sequence continues at coordinate 6,798 of NZ_AJJL01000054.1, read as the reverse complement.
TATTTGAGGCAAAGGATGCAAAGATGATACGTCCTTCAATGCTTTGGATAATCTTCATGATGGACTGACCAACGACTTTTTCAGAGTTGGTAAAGGTTGGCACTTCTGCATTTGTCGAGTCGGACAGGAGACAGAGCACGCCTTCTTCACCAAGGGCTGCCATACGGTGCAAGTCCGCAGGTTCTCCAACTGGAGTAAAGTCGAACTTGAAGTCACCCGTACAAACGATTTTCCCTTGAGGAGTATGGATGACAATCCCTAAAGGTTCTGGAATAGAGTGAGTCGTTCTAAAGAACGTTGCCTTGAGGTTTTTAAAGGTCAACTCAGTATTGTGGTTGATTTCGTAAAGTTTGGCGTTGCGCAAGAGGCCGTGTTCTTCGAGTTTTCCACGGATCAAAGCCAAGGCAAGTGGTCCAGCGTAGATAGGGACATTTGCTTGCTTGAGCAGGAAAGGAATCCCACCAATATGATCCTCGTGTCCGTGTGTGATTAAGACAGCCTTAACGCGGTCGATATTGTCCACGATGTAAGAGTAGTCAGGAATGACATAGTCGATACCCAGCAAGTCATCTTCTGGGAATTTAATCCCAGCATCGACGATGATAATCTCATCTTGGTATTCAATTCCGTAAGTATTTTTCCCGATTTCTCCCAGACCACCGATGGCAAAAACGCCGACTTCTTCAGGTTTAAGAGTATAGGCCATATTAGAACTCCGTAATTTCGAAGGCGCCAGTTTCTTTTTCGTAATCTAGCAATTTGTCAGACAAGAGTTCGATATACTCGATATTGTACTCTGGGCGATTTTCTTCGACAAGTTGACGAGCAGTGATGCGACCCTCAAGTTCTGAGCTGGCATCGATGTCTAGGTAAAGTGCGCGTGTTGTTTCGCGACGTGGGCTACGTTCTTTTGTTTCTTGATAAAAAACTTTGTAAATCATATAGTTCCTTTCTATTTACAGGTCAGCTTATTCCAAACTTTTAGCAGAGATTTGCTTGATTTCATTCCATTTTGTGTCTAGATTGACCTTGATTCGTTACAATTATTTCAATTATACCACAAAATGAAAAATTAGTAAAAGACGGGAACGAGAAAGTCATAGAGTCACTCGTTGGGAAGCGTTTGCAAAAACAAAGAAAATATGTTATCTTGATAATGGAAGTGGAATTTATCGTTTGTCATAATTCCCTATAGTTTTTAAGTCAAGGAGGTTTCCCTATGTATAACTTATTTTCTTTTGCTATAGGAGTCCGTTTGGTGGCTTTTATCGTTTTTGTTGCTTGTGTTTATGCGGGGAATCTTCTATTTGCCAAACTGGAACGACGACAAACCAAGTTCTTGTGGAAAATTATCTTTGTGACTCTCTACTCGCTTTTTCTCCTCCTCGTGACCTATGTCGTTTGGTTTGTATTTTACTTTGGATTAAATGCTTAGATGCCCTGCTCATGCTAGGGCCTTTTTGTTTAGGGGCAAAGAAAATTCCCATGTGCCAGCTTTTGTAGTATAATAGTAAGCAGACAAAAAGATAGGAATGTGTTATGAAAGTATTAGCTTTTGATACGTCCAGCAAGGCTCTTTCTCTTGCTATTTTGGAAGACAAGCAGGTTCTTGCTGAGACGACGATTAATATTAAGAAAAATCACAGTATTACCCTTATGCCTGCCATCGATTTTTTGATGGCAAGTTTAGATTGGACACCCAAGGACTTGGACCGAATCGTGGTGGCGGAAGGGCCGGGTAGCTACACAGGCTTGCGAATCGCGGTAGCCACTGCTAAGACGTTGGCTCATACTCTGAACATTGAGTTAGTCGGTATGTCTAGCCTCTTGGCTCTGGTGCCCTACCAACAAGAAGGTTTGTTCGTCCCCTTGATGGATGCGCGTCGCAACAATGTTTATGCAGGATTTTATGAAAATGCCAAACCTGTCATGCCAGAAGCGCACCTGCCTTTTGAGCGAGTGATTGAGTTAATCAAGGGTGCTAGTCAGGTAACCTTCGTCGGAGAAGTTGGCACCTTTGTGGAGCAGATTCAAGAACACTTGCCAAGGACTAATTTCAAAGAAACCTTGCCTAATGCAGCCAATCTTGCTCTTTTGGCTTGGGACAAGGAAAAAGACTCCTTGCACGACTTTGTGCCGAACTACCTCAAACGTGTTGAGGCTGAGGAAAACTGGCTCAAGAACCATACCGAGTCTGGCGAGTCTTACATTAAACGCCTATGATAGAGATCAAACGAATTCAAAGGCAACCCGACTTGGCTCAAGCCATCTACGCTGTCATGGCAGCTGTTTACCCAGTCAGTCCTTGGACGCTGGAACAAATCCAAGCAGACCTTTCCCAAGACCAGACTTGGTATACTCTGGCTTATGATGGGGCAGAGGTGATTGGATTTTTAGCTGTTCAGGAGAATCTATTTGAAGTAGAGGTCCTGCAAATCGCTGTCAAACAAATCTATCAGGGGCAGGGAATTGCCTCGGCCTTGTTTGCTCAATTGCCGGCAGAAAAGGAGATTTTCCTCGAAGTCAGAAAGTCAAACCAACGAGCGCAAGCATTTTACAAGAAAGAAAAGATGGCGGTCATCGCTGAGCGAAAGGCCTACTACCATGATCCAGTCGAGGACGCCATTATCATGAAGAGAGAAATAGATGAAGGATAGATATATTTTAGCATTTGAGACATCCTGTGACGAGACCAGTGTCGCCGTCTTGAAAAACGACGATGAGCTCTTGTCCAATGTCATTGCTAGTCAAATTGAGAGTCACAAACGTTTTGGGGGCGTAGTGCCCGAAGTAGCCAGTCGTCACCATGTTGAGGTCATTACAGCCTGTATTGAGGAGGCTCTGGCAGAAGCAGGGATTACCGAAGATGATGTGACAGCTGTTGCGGTTACCTATGGACCGGGCTTGGTTGGAGCTTTACTAGTTGGTTTATCAGCTGCTAAGGCCTTTGCTTGGGCACATAGACTTCCACTGATTCCCGTTAACCACATGGCTGGCCACCTCATGGCCGCTCAGAGTGTGGAGCCTTTGGAGTTTCCCTTGCTAGCCCTTTTAGTCAGTGGTGGACACACAGAGTTGGTTTATGTTTCGGAGGCTGGTGACCACAAGATTGTTGGGGAAACGCGAGATGACGCGGTTGGTGAGGCTTATGATAAGGTTGGCCGTGTCATGGGCTTGACCTATCCTGCCGGTCGTGAGATTGACGAGCTAGCTCATCAGGGACAGGATATTTATGATTTCCCCCGTGCCATGATTAAGGAAGATAATCTAGAATTTTCATTCTCAGGTTTGAAATCTGCCTTTATCAATCTTCATCACAATGCCGAGCAAAAGGGAGAAAGTCTGTCTACAGAAGATTTGTGTGCTTCCTTCCAAGCGGCAGTTATGGACATTCTCATGGCTAAAACCAAAAAAGCTTTGGAGAAATATCCTGTTAAAACTCTAGTCGTGGCAGGTGGTGTGGCAGCCAATAAAGGTCTTAGAGAACGTCTAGCAACTGAAATCACAGATGTCAAGATTATCATCCCACCTCTGCGCCTCTGCGGAGACAATGCAGGTATGATTGCCTATGCCAGCGTCAGCGAGTGGAACAAAGAAAACTTTGCAAGCTTAGACCTCAATGCCAAACCAAGCCTCGCTTTTGATACCATAGAATAAAGAGTCAGCTTAAAGCTGGCTTTTTCACTCGATAAAGTGTCAGAATATTTTGACAAATAATTGTAAATAATGATATACTATATAAAAAATAGGAGGTGGCCAGATGATTGAGAGAATGGAATTGGGAGAATTTTACAAGGAATTGCGCTTGGCTAGAAAGCTAAAACAGTCAGATGTGGCTTGTGCTGGACTAACAGCCTCTCAGTTGTCCAAGTTTGAACTAGGGCAGTCTATGCTGTCTGCAGATAAGTTGATTCTAGCTATCCAAGGTATAAATGTGACCTTTGATGAGTTTGGGCACAAGCTCAACAACTATCAAGAATCCCCACATATGCGAATTGGTAGAAGGGTTGTGGATCGCTTTGCCCATCAAGATATTGCTGGTTTAGAGCAACTGTTGGAGGAAGTCGAGCAAGAACAGATGGCGCAGACCTATCGTCGTTTGAATGCTATTGTGATTAAAGATGCTATCCATTCCTTAGATAAAAACTATCCGCTAGCAGAGGAGGATAGCGAGTTTTTAACTACCTACCTCTACGCTATTGAGTCTTGGACCTGGTTTGAACTCTATCTTTTTTGCAATACTATGCCCTTCCTGAGCAATCAAGATCTGATTTTTTTATCAACCTCTTTGCTTGAAAAGTCCAAAGAATTTAAAGAGTTGGTACATAATCGATTGTATATGAAGCAAGGACTCTTAAATATCTTATCAGAACTCATGGAGCGCAAACTTTTCTCCTATATTCCAATCTTTGAAGCCGAGTTGGAGAGCATGCTGCGTCCGTATGATGTTTTTGAGAAATTATTATGGCAATTTTTAAAGAAGATGAGTGTCTTTCTTCAAACCAAAGGAAGCAATCAAAAAGAGATTGAAAACTTTATCCAATCTCTGCAAGTATTAGAAAATCCACAATTGATAACCCTCTTCGAATTGCGTTTGCAACAATACAAAGAACTTATCGATTAGTTAGAAATGGGAAAATGATAATAATCTCAGCAATGATTGCCAATAATCTTAAAACTTGTTTCTTCATATGACTTCCCTCCTCATTAGTAATAACTTTATTATAGCAGGGAAATAATCAAATCCACCAAAATCGCAAATCTGAAATTTCTATAAGAAAAAATATCAAATATGCGATTTTCTAAAATAAGGCAATTTCTGTGTTATACTGACCTTGTAAAACATTTGAAGCAAATCCTAGGTCGCAGAAGTGGTTTACAAGAAGAAAACAATTGAAGGAGTATAAAAGATGTTAAATTTACAATTTGCAGAAACAATGGAATTGACAGAAGATGAGTTGCAAGATGTTAGAGGAGGCTACACTGTGGTTAACCCAGGCGGTGGAATTGGAGTAAGCTTAGGAGCACCTTGGTCAATCACTAATTTCTGGAAGAAATATTTTAACCATGATTCTTCCACTGTTAATCGTCGTCATTGATATTTAAAGCCCTTGCCTTTGTTTGGGTTAGGGCTTTTTTTATTTCGTAATATAGGAGAAAATAGGATGAAAAAGATAATCTCACGCTACTACTTTATTATAGCTTTTCTACTAGTTATTGCTGACCAGAAGTTCAGTGGTCTGGTTTTATCTAGCGACTTTGCTCTTGGTCTATCTGACTTTACTTATTATCTGTCGGATATGATGTTGAATTTTCTTGTGGTTTTATTTGCTCTGATTGTTATGATTTGGTCGGAGAAATGGCAACAAATCAACAATAGAAAGTTTAAAAGATCCTATCTTTTCTATTCCTTCCTAGCTCTGCTTTCTTTTGTTGCTTGGAATTTTGTCACCTTTTTTCTTTTCCCACCTACTCGAAATGAAATTTCTTATCAACATGCTGCTCCTACTTTTACAGGAGCTACGGCATTTTTGATGTATTTCTTTTATCCTGTGATTGCAGGTCCCATTTTTGAAGACATGATTTATCGTGGATTAGTGATGACTGCTCTGGAAAAAGGAAAGAAATGGGGGCTAGATGTACTTGGTTCCGCTGTTTTATTTGGGGTCTCGCACATTAGTAATCACGGTTGGGTCTTGACAGACTTTGTCTTCTATATGGGTGGAGGTCTTATATTTGCAGTCTTATTTAGAATGACAAAGTCAATTTATTGGCCTATTGGACTGCATATAGTCTACAATGGTATTGGTCAGATTTTGATGTTACTGTAATTTTGGTTGTTAGTAGTATCGCGGTATATTCTTGGGGAAAGATTCCCATTTGAATTTAAAAAGGAGTTGTGATGAAAGTATTTCTTCAAAATAGAGATTTTAGGCAATTAACTATCAACCAGTGGATTTCAACGCTTGGGGATACGATTTTTTATCTGGCCTTTTTGAATTATGTGGCAGATGCATCTTTTGCCCCTTTGGCGATTTTACTCATCACGATTTCAGAAACCCTGCCCCAAGTTCTACAAATCTTTCTGGGAGTTTTGGCGGATTTTCAACATCATCGTGTCTTGAAATACACAGTCATTAGTTTTGCAAAATTTTTGCTTTACTCTATAGTATCCTTATCGTTTTCAGGGCAGCCCTTTTCCTTGTTATTAGTAGCCTTTATTTGTCTGATTAACCTCGTGTCTGACACATTGAGTTATTTTTCAGGCGCCATGCTCACTCCGATTTTCATTAGAATTATTGGGCAAGATCATCTGGCAGAAGCTATTGGATTTAAACAGTCAACCGTTAGTTTAGTGAAAACAATCAGTAATATTCTAGGAGGAGTCTTACTAGCTATTCTATCTATCCAGTTTATTTCCTTACTGAACGCTCTTACCTTTTTAATCGCATTTTTAGGTATCCTATTCATAAAAAATGACCTCTTGAAAGTAGAAAAAACGATTAGCTATCAAGAAGGACTCTCTGTAAAATCCTTTTGCCAGCATCTGCTCCAATCATCGAAATTGATATGGAAGATGAATAAGGTGCTCTTGGTTTTGTTTATTATCTCTATTAGTCAAGCAGTGATAAATGTTACAGTTCCTGTTTCTACTCTGTTTTTGATAAATCAACCCTTTTTGAATTTACAAACAGGTCAATCTCTTGCCTTGTTATCCACTCTTGAATTAGCAGCCCTTATTGTCCACTCTTGAATTAGCAGCCCTTATTGTCCACTCTTGAATTAGCAGCCCTTATT
>NZ_AJJL01000053.1 GCF_000257905.1 Streptococcus mitis SK579 | reverse complement strand
ACTCGTGCCCATTAATAGGAGAATTACTCAAGAGGCTGAAGAGGACGGTTTGCTAAATCGTTAGGTCGGGTAACTGGCGCAAGGGTTCGAATCCCTTATTCTCCGTTTGAAAGAGAGTTTATAACTCTCTTTTTTAGGCTCTTTGTCAACTGTAGTGGGTTGAAGAAAAACTAAGCTCGAGAAAGGACACATTTCGTCCTTTCTTTTTTGATATTCAGAGCAATAAGAATCCGTTTTTTAAAGTTATCAAAGTTCCGAAAACCAAAGGCATTTCGTTTGATAAGTTTGATGAGATTATTGGTCGCTTCCAATTTGGCGTTAGAATATGGTAACTGAAGGGCGTTGACGATTTTGTCTTTTTCCTTGAGAAAAGTTTTAAAGACAGTCTGAAAAAGAGGATGAACTTTCTTTAGATTGTCTTCAATGAGTCCGAAAAATTTCTCCGGTTCCTTATTCTGAAAGTGGAAAAGTAAGAGTTGATAGAGATTATAGTGGTGCTTCAAGTCTTCGGAATAGCTCAAAAGCTTGTCTAGGATT
>NZ_AJJL01000052.1 GCF_000257905.1 Streptococcus mitis SK579 | reverse complement strand
TCTTTGATTTTCATTGAGTATAAATAGATAGAAAAGAAAATCTTGTACAAGTTCCTGACAATTTCTTTCTTTTTGTGTATAATAGTGGAAAAGAGGTAAAACGAGGTATGGTTATGGAGGCAGTTCTTTACTCAACATTTCGAAATCATTTAAAAGACTACATGAAGAAGGTCAATGATGAATTTGAGCCTTTGACGGTGATCAATAAAAATCCAGACGAGGACATTGTAGTCCTTTCAAAGAGTGAGTGGGATAGTATTCAAGAAACCCTGAGAATCGCTCAAAACAAGGAGCTATCTGACAAGGTTTTGCGAGGAATGGCTCAAGTCCGTGCTGGAAACACTCAAGTCCATGTTATTGAGGAGTGAGGAATGCTACTCAAGTTTACAGAAGATGCCTGGGCAGATTATTGCTACTGGCAAACTCAGGATAAGAAAACGTTAAAAAGAATCAACAAACTAATCAAGGATATTCAACGTGATCCTTTTACAGGAATAGGTAAACCAGAGCCGCTCAAATATGATTATCAAGGAGTATGGTCACGGCGTATTGATGCAGAAAATCGCTTGATTTATATGATGGATGGAGATAGCGTGGCTTTCTTGTCCTTTAAAGATCATTACTAAGTCTACCGAAAGGTGGGCTTTTTAAATAATAATTTTATTTTAGTGATTGTGCCCTAAATTCCTCAAAACATATTCTATTTTAGGTTTGTGAAAATCACTTTTTTATGGTAGAATGTAAAAGAATGTATGTCATTCGGAATAATAATAAAATGAGGTAAAAACATGGAAATCATGTCACTTGCGATTGCTGTTTTTGCCGTCATCATTGGTTTAGTCATTGGATATGTCAGCATCTCAGCTAAGATGAAATCATCTCAGGAAGCTGCGGAGTTGATGCTTTTAAATGCTGAACAAGAAGCAACTAATTTACGTGGACAAGCTGAGCGTGAAGCAGATTTACTTGTTAATGAAGCCAAACGTGAAAGCAAGTCTCTTAAAAAAGAAGCACTATTGGAGGCCAAAGAAGAAGCCAGAAAATACCGTGAAGAAGTGGACGCTGAATTCAAATCAGAACGTCAAGAACTCAAACAAATCGAAAGTCGTTTGACAGAGAGAGCTACTAGCCTCGACCGTAAGGACGACAATTTGACGAGTAAAGAACAAACACTTGAACAAAAAGAACAAAGTATTTCTGATAGAGCGAAAAACCTTGATGCGCGTGAAGAGCAATTAGAGGAAGTCGAAAGACAAAAAGAAGCAGAACTAGAGCGTATTGGTGCTCTGTCTCAGGCAGAAGCACGAGATATTATCTTGGCACAGACAGAGGAAAACTTGACCAAGGAGATTGCCAGCCGCATTCGTGAAGCTGAGCAAGAGGTCAAGGAACGTTCTGACAAAATGGCCAAGGACATCCTGGTTCAAGCTATGCAACGTATCGCTGGTGAATATGTAGCGGAGTCAACAAACTCAACGGTTCACCTGCCAGACGATACTATGAAGGGACGCATTATTGGTCGTGAAGGTCGTAACATTCGTACCTTTGAAAGTTTGACAGGGGTCGATGTGATTATCGACGATACACCAGAAGTGGTGACCTTGTCAGGATTTGATCCGATTCGTCGCGAAATTGCTCGTATGACTATGGAAATGTTGCTCAAAGATGGTCGTATCCACCCAGCTCGTATCGAAGAGTTGGTTGAGAAAAACCGTCAAGAGATTGACAATAAGATCCGTGAATACGGTGAGGCCGCTGCCTATGAGATTGGTGCGCCTAACCTTCATCCAGACTTGATGAAGATTATGGGACGTTTGCAGTTCCGTACTTCTTATGGGCAAAATGTCTTGCGTCATTCGATTGAGGTTGCTAAGTTGGCTGGTATCATGGCCAGCGAGCTTGGCGAAAATGCGGCTCTGGCCCGTCGTGCAGGGTTCCTTCACGATATCGGAAAAGCCATTGACCGTGAGGTTGAAGGTAGCCACGTTGAAATAGGTATGGAATTGGCCCGTAAGTACAAGGAACATCCAGTTGTGGTCAATACAATTGCTAGCCACCACGGTGATGTCGAAGCCGAAAGCGTCATTGCAGTGATTGTTGCTGCAGCAGATGCTTTGAGCGCTGCCCGTCCGGGTGCTCGTAGTGAGTCTCTTGAAAGCTACATCAAACGTCTTCATGATTTGGAAGAAATTGCGAACGGCTTTGAAGGAGTACAGAATAGCTTTGCCCTTCAAGCAGGACGTGAAATCCGCATCATGGTCAATCCAGGACAAATCAAGGACGACAAAGTCACAATCTTGGCTCACAAAGTTCGTGAGAAAATTGAAAACAATCTCGATTACCCAGGAAATATCAAGGTAACCGTGATTCGCGAGCTTCGTGCAGTAGATTATGCTAAATAATAAAAAACTGAAGTCAGAAGAGAATCTGACTTCAGTTTTTTTGAATAAATTATTTGAAATAATTAGTTATATTAGCGAGGTGAAACCTCAATTGGAGATAAGTAGATTAAATCTTGTTTATCGTTATAGGACTGTATTTTAGCTCGAATATGTATTTTTTGTCCGTCTATAAAATTTTTATTGTTAAATGATTTAAAAGCAGAATTAGAGGTTAATTTTCTTTTTGAAAATATAAAATTTGCTATAGGTTTTTCATTATGGATATAGTTGTCAGGATATATAGTGACATCAAATTTAGTTATTTTTTTAGTTATTTTGTCAATATAGGCATCAAATTCAGTAGTCTGATCTTTAAGTTTTTTTACTAATTTAGATTTTGTTTTTTTATCCTTAGTTTGAATCAGAGATTTAAAGTCTTCATTGTTTTCTACTGTGATAATAGATGTTTGTGATAGGTTTGTTGACGAGGTTTTGGTCGAGCTTGATGTGGTGTTAGTTGAGCTAGAGGAAGCAGGCGTCGAACTTGATGATGTAGAGAATGATTCACTAGTTTTCTCGACAGATTTTTCAACAACGCTACTAGTTTCTGTAGATGAAGGAGTAGAACCAGTAGTTGATTTATCTGAGTTTCCTCCAAATAGAACTAAAAGAAGAATTATAAATGTTACACCTGCACCAATTAAATATGGAATTAATTTTTTGAATTTTAATTCCATAGGGCTCAGTGGTGTGATTTCAACTTCAGCTTCTTTTTCAAAAAAACCAAATATTCCAGCATTTCCTTTTTCAATAATATTGATTTCAACCTCATTTTTTTTGAGATTGAGTTCATATAAGCCATTTTCAATCGCTTCATCAACATTCTTTCCTTTATAAATTGGCATAAATCTCTCCTTTTTATACTAGTCGTTTCATTATCTCTCAAATAGAATAAAAAGGCAAGTATATTTTAAGGGGATACCTTGTATAGAACATAGATTATGCTAAATAAATAAGAAAGAGCAGTTGAAAAATTACTGCTTTTTTGTTACACTAGATAGAAAGACTGTAAAGGATAATCTGGCTTTTTGCCATTATTCTAGAGAAATGTTATTTCACAGACTGACTAAAAGGAGACACAATGGCAGACCGAGGCTTACTAATCGTTTTTTCTGGTCCTTCAGGGGTTGGAAAAGGAACGGTTAGAAGAGAGATTTTTGAGAGTTCTGAAAACCAATTTCAATACTCTGTATCGATGACGACACGCGCACAACGTCCTGGAGAAGTGGACGGTGTTGACTATTTCTTCCGTACTCGTGAAGAGTTTGAAGAGCTGATTCGTCAAGGACAGATGTTGGAATACGCAGAATATGTCGGCAACTACTATGGAACTCCTCTGACCTATGTCAATGAAACCTTGGACAAGGGAATCGATGTTTTCCTTGAAATTGAGGTTCAAGGTGCTCTTCAGGTCAAGAAAAAGGTTCCAGATGCTGTCTTTATCTTCCTGACACCACCAGATTTGGATGAATTACAAGATCGTTTGGTAGGACGTGGAACAGACAGTGCAGAAGTAATTGCTCAGCGAATCGAAAAAGCCAAGGAAGAAATTGCCCTCATGCGTGAGTATGATTATGCGATTGTCAACGATCAGGTGCCCCTAGCTGCTGAGCGTGTCAAACGTGTTATCGAAGCAGAGCACTTCCGTGTGGACCGTGTCATTGGTCATTATCAGGAGATGTTACCAAAGTCTCCAACTAGCCGATAAAATTTAGAAAATAGGTACAAGCAAATGATGTTAAAACCCTCTATTGATACCTTGCTCGACAAGGTTCCTTCAAAATATTCACTCGTAATCTTGGAAGCAAAACGTGCCCACGAATTGGAAGCAGGTGCGCCAGCAACTCAAGGTTTCAAATCTGAAAAATCAACTCTTCGCGCTTTAGAAGAAATCGAATCAGGAAACGTTACGATTCACCCAGATCCAGAAGGAAAACGTGAAGCAGTGCGTCGCCGTATCGAAGAAGAGAAACGCCGCAAAGAAGAAGAAGAAAAGAAAATCAAAGAGCAAATCGCTAAAGAAAAAGAAGATGGTGAAAAAATTTAAGGTTGGGGGGACTCAATCTTATTTTTTCTATTGCAAGAATGTACTGACAAGGAGGAGGTGAGAAGATGGCCATAGCCAAGATTATCGTAGATGTGCCCTTGATGCAGACGGACCAGCCCTATAGTTACAGAATTCCGGAGGAATTTATGGGAATGTTGGAAGTTGGGATGCGGGTCCATGTGCCCTTCGGCAAGGGGAATCGCCTGATTCAAGGGATTGTTCTTGGTTTGGAGTTCCAATCAGATGAACAAGGGGCAAGTCAAGATTTAAAAGATATTGCCGAGGTTCTGGACTTTTCTCCTGTTCTCACACAAGAACAACTCTGGCTGGCTGAAGAGTTACGTAAGTCTGTCTTCTCCTACAAAATCTCCATCCTTAAGGCCATGCTACCGGGATTTCTAAATTCTAGCTATGACAAGATTCTCTATCCTCTGGAAGGTCTGAGTCAGGAAGACAGAGAGCGTCTGTTTGGTTCAGAAGATTCGCTTGCCTTTTCTTCCCTGGATTTAGGTAAGCAAGCTGAAATGATGCGTTTGACTAGAAAAGGTCTGCTTGGTCTGGAATATCAGGCAGTCGATCAAAAGAAGGTCAAGACCCAGTCTTGGTATGAGGTCAATCTTGCTCAATTAGAAGGTGTTGAGATTTCTACACGCGCCAAGAAAAAGTTGGAACTGAGAGACTATTTGCTGTCTCATCCCGAGAGTGCTTCCTTGGCTAGCTTGTTAGAATCCTACTCGCGGGACCAAGTCAACTTCTTTGTGGAACAAGGTGCTGTTACCATAGTCCAAAAGGAAGTACAACGCTCGGCTGCTTATTTTGAAGGCATTGAAGCAAGTCAGCCTTTGGAGTTGAATCCAGAGCAAAGACAGGCGCGTGATGCGGTTGTCAGTGCTATTGGCAGTCATCAGCCTCCCTTCCTCCTTCAAGGGATTACAGGAAGTGGGAAGACGGAGGTTTACTTGCAGATTATCCAAGGTGCCTTGGACAAGGGCAAGACAGCTATTTTGCTGGTGCCTGAGATTTCTCTGACTCCACAGATGACGGAGCGTTTTATTGCTCGTTTTGGCGAGAAAGTGGCCATTCTTCATTCAGGCCTGTCTAATGGTGAAAAGTATGATGAATGGCGCAAGGTGGAACGCGGCGATGCTCAAGTTGTTGTTGGTGCCAGATCAGCCATCTTTGCTCCTCTGAAAAATCTGGGAGTCATGATTATCGATGAGGAGCACGAAGCGACTTATAAGCAGGACAGCAATCCCCGTTACCATGCCAGAGAGGTGGCTATTTTACGGGCCCAGTACAATCAAGCTGCTCTGGTCCTTGGATCAGCGACACCAAGTCTGGAAAGTCGTGCGCGGGCTGGAAAAGGCGTCTATCAACACTTACGTCTGACCCAACGTGCTAATCCTTTAGCCACGGTTCCTGAGGTTCAAGTGATTGATTTTCGAGACTATATCGGACAAAACGAGACGTCAAACTTTACGCCCCCTTTGCTAGAAGCCATCCAAGACCGTCTGGCTAAAAAAGAGCAGGTGGTTCTCATGCTCAATCGCCGTGGTTATTCTAGCTTTGTCATGTGTCGGGAATGTGGGACGGTAGATACTTGTCCCAACTGTGACATTTCCCTGACCTTGCATATGGATACCAAGACTATGAACTGCCATTATTGTGGTTTTTCGAAAGATATTCCTCAGGCCTGTCCTAACTGTAAGAGCCGCAGTATTCGCTACTATGGGACAGGGACACAGAAGGCTTATGACGAGCTGGCAGAGCTTTTTCCTCAGGCACGTATTCTACGGATGGATGTGGATACGACCCGTAAGAAAGGCAGTCATCAAGCTCTACTTGACCAGTTTGGACGAGGAGAGGCGGATATCTTGCTTGGCACTCAGATGATTGCCAAGGGATTGGATTTTCCCAATGTGACTTTGGTCGGAGTTCTCAATGCGGATACGGCTTTGAATCTGCCTGATTTCCGTTCTTCTGAGAGAACCTTCCAGCTCTTGACTCAAGTGGCAGGACGCGCAGGTCGGGCTGAAAAAGCGGGTCAGGTCTTGATTCAGTCCTATAATCCGCAGCACTATGCTATTCGATTTGCCAAGGATCAGGACTACGAAGGCTTTTATGCCTATGAAATGGGAATTAGACGACAACTTGGCTATCCGCCTTACTATTTCACCATTGGCATTACCCTTTCTCATAAGAAAGAAGAAGAGGTGGTCAAACGTGCCTATGAAGTCATGAACATTTTGCGGTCAGGCTTGTCCGAAACCAGTAAGATTCTTGGGCCAACGCCCAAACCGATTGCTCGTACCCACAACCTCTATCATTACCAGATTTTAATTAAATACCGTTTAGAAGATGAGCTGGGGCCGACTCTAAATCAGGTTCTGGCCTTGACTCAAGAACGGGAAAATAGTGAGCTCCGTCTCAACATTGACCATGAGCCACAGCAATTTTTATAAGAAGGAGAAGATATGACAAAACTAATCTTTATGGGGACACCCGACTTTTCAGCAACAGTCTTAAAAGGACTTTTGACAGATGAACGTTACGAAATTCTAGCAGTTGTGACCCAGCCAGACCGTGCTGTCGGCCGTAAAAAAGTGATCCAAGAAACTCCAGTCAAGCAGGCGGCCAAGGAAGCTGGACTCCCTATCTACCAACCTGAAAAATTATCTGGAAGTCCAGAGATGGAAGCTATTATGAAGCTAGGAGCAGATGGAATTGTGACTGCTGCTTTTGGGCAGTTTCTTCCAAGTAAACTCCTTGATAGCATGGATTTTGCGGTCAATGTTCACGCTTCCCTCCTTCCAAAACACCGTGGTGGAGCGCCTATCCATTATGCCTTGATTCAAGGGGATGAGGAAGCTGGTGTGACCATTATGGAGATGGTTAAGGAAATGGATGCAGGAGATATGATTTCCCGTCGTAGCATTCCTATCACAGATGAGGATAATGTCGGTACCTTATTTGAGAAATTAGCTCTTGTTGGTCGTGACTTGCTTTTGGACACTTTGCCTGCCTATATTGCTGGTGATATCAAACCTGAACCGCAGGATCCAAGTAGGGTCACTTTCTCTCCCAATATCAAGCCAGAGGAAGAAAAACTGGACTGGAATAAAAGCAATCGTCAACTATTTAACCAAATCCGTGGCATGAACCCGTGGCCTGTTGCCCATACTTTTCTCAAGGGAGATCGCTTTAAGATTTATGAAGCCTTACCAGTAGAAGGTCAGGGTAATCCAGGTGAAATCCTCTCTATCGGCAAGAAAGAATTGGTTGTTGCAACGGCAGAAGGTGCTTTATCCCTCAAACAAGTGCAGCCAGCGGGTAAACCTAAGATGGACATTGCTTCCTTCCTCAACGGAGTTGGACGGACATTGACTGTAGGAGAACGATTTGGTGACTAAAGTAGAAACAGCTAGAAGTCTAGCCCTAGCAGTATTAGAGGATGTCTTTATCAATCAAGCATACTCAAATATTGCCTTAAATAAGCATCTCAAGGGAAGTCAACTTTCGGCAGCGGACAAGGGCTTGGTGACTGAGATTGTCTATGGAACGGTAGCTCGCAAATTAACTTTGGAATGGTACCTGTCCCACTTTATCGAAGACAGAGACCAGTTAGACAGCTGGCTCTATGTTCTGCTTCTCATGAGTGCCTACCAACTCCGCTATTTGGACAAAATTCCAGACCATGCTGTGGTTAATGAAGCAGTAGAACTAGCCAAAGTCCGTAAAAAAGGCAGCGAAAAATTGGTCAATGCTGTCCTTCGCCGTATCCTGCGTGAAGGCTGGCCAGATATTGCCAGCATCAAACGAAAAAACAAGCGTGATTCCATTGCCTATTCTCTCCCAGTTTGGCTCGTGTCTAAACTTAAGGAAGAATACGGTGAAGAGCGAGCGCAAGCTATTTTTGAAAGCCTCTTGGTGCGCAACAAGGCCAGCATCCGTGTGACTGACTTAAGCCGAAAAGAGGAAATACAAGCCTTGTTAGAGGCTAGTGATTCATCCTTGTCTGTTTCTGGTCTGGTCAAGGAGCAAGGGCATTTTGCAGGCCATGATTTGTTTGCGGAGGGAGCCATTACCATCCAAGACGAGTCCAGTCAATTGGTTGCGCCAACTCTTGATCTACAAGGTGATGAGCAGGTTCTAGATGCTTGTGCGGCTCCGGGTGGGAAAACAGCCCATATAGCCTCTTATCTCACGACAGGCCAGGTTACTGCTCTGGACTTGTATGACCACAAGTTGGACTTAATCCAAGAAAATGCCCAACGTCTAGGCGTTGCAGAACGGGTTCAAACTCAAAAATTGGATGCCAGAAAGGTGCATGAGCTTTTTGGTCAGAATTCCTTTGACAAGATTTTAGTAGATGCTCCTTGTTCAGGAATCGGTCTTTTGCGTCGCAAACCAGATATCAAATACAATAAAGAAACGGCAGATTTCGCGTCCTTACAGGAAATTCAGCTAGAAATATTAGGTAGTGTTTGTCAAACACTACGCAAAGGTGGTATAATAACTTATAGTACCTGTACTATTGTCTCAGAGGAGAATTTTCAAGTCGTTGAGGCGTTTTTAGAAAGTCATCCCGAGTTCGAGCAGGTAAAACTAGAACATGAATGTAAGGATATCATGAAAGACGGCTGTATCCTCATTACACCTGAGTTGTATGGAAGTGATGGATTCTTCATCAGTCAATTTCGCAAGATATCGGATTAGGAAGGAACTGACACATGGAAATTTCATTATTAACAGATGTTGGTCAGAAACGAACAAATAACCAAGACTATGTCAACCACTATGTCAATAGAGCTGGGCGTACTATGATTATTTTAGCTGATGGGATGGGAGGTCATCGCGCAGGGAATATCGCTAGTGAAATGGCGGTAACAGACCTTGGTATAGCTTGGGTTGATACCCAAATCGATACAGTCAATGAAGTGCGTGAATGGTTCGCCCATTACCTAGAAATTGAAAATCAAAAGATTCATCAACTTGGACAAGATGATGCCTATAAAGGAATGGGAACAACTCTCGAGGCTGTTGCCATTATTGGCAATCAGGCTATCTATGCTCACATTGGAGATTCTCGTATCGGTTTGATTCGTGGGGAAGAATACCACCAGTTAACAAGCGACCATTCTTTGGTCAATGAATTGCTTAAGGCAGGTCAATTGACACCAGAAGAAGCTGCTAGTCATCCACAGAAAAATATTATTACTCAATCTATCGGTCAAAAAGATGAAGTTCAACCTGATTTTGGAATGATTACCCTTGAGCCAGGTGACTATCTCTTGCTCAATAGTGATGGTTTGACTAACATGATTTCAGGCAGTGAGATTTGTGATATTGTAACCAGTGATATTCCTTTGGCAGATAAAACAGCGACGCTCGTGCGTTTTGCTAACAATGCAGGAGGTTTAGACAACATTACGGTTGCCCTTGTTTCTATGAACGAGGAGGATGCAGAATGATCCAAATCGGCAAGATTTTTGCCGGACGCTATCGGATTGTGAAACAGATTGGCCGAGGAGGCATGGCAGATGTCTATTTGGCCAAGGATTTAATTCTAGACGGAGAAGAAGTGGCAGTGAAGGTCCTGAGGACCAACTACCAGACGGACCCGATAGCTGTAGCTCGTTTTCAGCGTGAAGCGAGAGCTATGGCAGATCTAGACCATCCTCATATCGTTCGGATAACAGATATTGGTGAGGAAGATGGTCAACAGTATCTCGCAATGGAATATGTTGCTGGACTGGACCTTAAACGCTATATCAAGGAACACTATCCTCTTTCTAATGAAGAAGCCGTCCGTATCATGGGACAAATCCTATTGGCTATGCGTTTGGCCCATACCAGAGGAATTGTTCACAGGGACTTGAAACCGCAAAATATCCTCTTGACACCAGATGGGACTGCCAAGGTCACAGACTTTGGGATTGCGGTCGCCTTTGCAGAGACGAGTCTGACCCAGACTAACTCTATGCTGGGGTCGGTTCATTACTTGTCACCTGAGCAGGCGCGTGGTTCGAAGGCGACGGTACAGAGTGATATCTATGCCATGGGGATTATTTTCTATGAGATGTTGACAGGTCATATCCCTTATGACGGGGATAGCGCGGTGACCATCGCCCTTCAGCATTTCCAGAAACCACTGCCGTCAGTTATTGATGAAAATCCATCTGTGCCTCAGGCTTTGGAGAATGTTGTTATCAAGGCAACTGCCAAGAAATTGACAGATCGTTATCAGTCAGTTGCAGAGATGTATGTGGACTTGTCTAGTAGTTTGTCTTACAATCGTCGAAATGAGCCTAAACTGGTATTTAATGATACTACTAAGGCAGACACCAAGACTCTACCAAAGGTATCCCAGAGTACCTTGACCTCGATTCCTAAGGTGCAAACACAAAGTCCGAAGCCACAGACTGCGAAGCCGAGTCAGCAGGCTTCAGAAGACAATTACGCAAGCAAGCCTGTTAAGAAACGGAAATTTAGAGTTCGTTATATGATTTTGTTGGCCAGCATTGTATTGGTGGCAGCTTCTCTTGTTTGGATATTATCCAGAACTCCTGCAACCATTGCCATTCCAGATGTGGCAGGTCAGACAGTTGCGGAGGCCAAGGAAACGCTCAAGAAAGCCAATTTTGAGATTGGCGAGGAGAAATCAGAGGCTAGTGAAAAGGTGGAAGAAGGGCGGATTATCCGTACAGATCCTGAAGCTGGAAAGACTCGAAAAGAAGGTTCGAAAATCAATTTGGTTGTCTCTTCAGGCAAGCAATCCTTCCAATTGAGTAACTATATCGGCCGTAAATCGACAGATGTTATCGCAGAACTCAAGCAGAAGAAGGTTCCTGAAAATCTCATCAAGATTGAGGAAGAAGAATCAAGTGAGAGTGAAGCAGGAACTGTTCTCAGACAGAGTCCAGCTGCCGGAACAACCTATGATTTGAGCAAGGCCTCAACGATTACCTTAACCGTTGCTAAGAAAGTAACCAGCGTTGCCATGCCAAGTTATATAGGATCTAGTCTTGAATTTACTAAAAACAATCTCGTTCAAATTGTCGGTATTAAAGAAGCCAATATTGAAGTTGTAGAAGTGTCGACAGCTCCTGATGGAACTGCTGAGGGTACAGTCGTTGAACAGAGTCCAAAAGCGGGTGAAAAGGTTGATTTGACTAAGACGCGTGTCAAGATTTCAATCTACAAACCAAAAACACCGCCGTCAACGTCATCATCAGCACCATCCCAACGTGGAAACCAAGGTTCTACTACGACACCAAGTCAGGGGAACCAACAAGGAAATCAACGAGGGAATGCACCTGCTACTACTCAATCAAGTAGTGAAGGCAACCACGAAAATTCTCGTGATTAAACAAATCTTTGTCATGATTTTATGGCAAAGATTTTTTTTGACTCCAGATTTGTGATAGAATAGAAGGAGTTGATAAAAGGAGGAAAGCATGGAAGAATCAAGAGAATTAAATGCCGTCATTGATGTGATTATGCTAGCAGGAACCATTCTTCTCAAAAGTGGTTCAGAGATTCATCGTGTAGAAGATACCATGATTCGTATTGCGCATTCGCAGGGGATTGTAGACTGCAATGTTCTTGCCATGCCTGCCGCCATCTTTTTCTCCATTGAAAATACCAATATTTCGCGAATGAAGCGCGTGACCTCCTCTTCTTATAACATCGAAAAAGTCTGCGATGTGAACCAGATTTCCCGTCAGTTGGTTGGGGGGAAGATTGATTTAGAGACAGCCTTCAAGCAATTGACGGCCTTGCAAGCCCAACCTCTTCCTTATACCAAGTTACAGGTAACTCTAGCTGCGACCTTTAGTGCACCGTTCTTTTCGGTCATGTTTAGCGGAAATATCTACGACGCACTTGGGGCAGGAGTGGCTACCTTATTTGGTTTTACCTTTTCCCTCTATGTAGAGAAGTTTATTCGAATTCCCTTTGTGACAGCCTTTGCTGGAGCCTTTGTCTTTGGGATGATAGCCCAGTTTTGGGCTCGCTACACAGGCTTTCCTTCAACGGCAGATTTGATTATAGCTGGTGCAGTTATGCCTTTTGTACCAGGGATTGCCTTGACCAATGCGGTCCGTGATATTATGACCAACCACATAAACTCTGGTATGAGTAAGATGTTTGAATCCCTGCTCATTACCCTCGCTTTAGGGGCAGGAACTTCTGTCGCCTTGGTATTGATGAATTAATATGACACTTACAACTTTTTTATTACAAGCAGTGGCAAGTCTTCTTGCCATTATCACTTTTTTAATCGTACTCAATGTGCAACGCTCTATGCTCTTACCTGGAGGGATTTTGGGCATGGCTGTCTGGCTAATCTATCTCTTGCTCAAGGAACCAACCAATGTCATTGTAGCGACCTTCATTGCGGCCATTATCGGTTCATGTGTCAGCCAAATTTTGAGTATTCTTTATAAGACACCTGCTGTGGTCTTTATCTTAGCCATCTTGGCGCCTCTGGTTCCGGGTTATCTTTCTTATCGGACAACTGCCTTTTTTGTGACGGGGGATTACAGTCACGCCATTGCTAGTGCAACTTTGGTGGTTATGTTGGCTTTGGTGATTTCCATTGGAATGGCTAGCGGAACAGTGATTCTTAGACTTTATTCCTATTTACGAAAACAGCATAAAAGTTAGATTCATAAGGGACTTGATTTGGTGAATCAAGTCTTTTTTCTCTCTTTTACTGCTATTTGTGATAAAATAGTATAGAACGATTTTTTACATGAATGATAAAACAGAGGTAAATATGACAATCGGTATTGATAAGATTGGTTTTGCGACCAGTCAATATGTCTTGAAATTACAAGACTTAGCAGAAGCGAGGGGAATTGACCCTGAAAAATTAAGCAAAGGACTCCTGCTCAAGGAATTGAGTATTGCACCCTTAACTGAGGACATCGTGACCTTGGCGGCTAGTGCAAGTGACTCTATTTTAACTGAGCAAGAAAGACAAGAAATTGATATGGTCATTGTGGCTACCGAGTCAGGAATTGACCAGAGCAAGGCTGCAGCCGTCTTTGTACATGGCTTGCTGGGCATCCAGCCCTTTGCTCGTAGTTTCGAGATTAAAGAAGCCTGCTACGGAGCGACAGCTGCCCTCCATTATGCCAAATTGCATGTGGAAAATTCTCCAGAGTCCAAGGTTTTGGTCATTGCCAGTGATATTGCCAAATATGGTATTGAAACTCCAGGAGAACCCACTCAGGGTGCTGGAAGTGTGGCTATGCTGATTACACAAAATCCACGTATTATGTCTTTTAATAATGACAATGTAGCTCAAACTCGTGATATCATGGATTTCTGGCGTCCAAATTACTCAACAACTCCGTATGTAAATGGTGTTTATTCTACCCAACAATACTTGGACAGTTTGAAAACGACATGGCTTGAATACCAAAAACGCTACCAGCTTACTTTGGATGATTTTGCGGCTATTTGTTTCCACTTGCCTTACCCTAAATTAGCCCTAAAAGGTTTGAAAAAAATCATGGATAAGAGTCTGCCCCAAGAGAAAAAAGACCTCTTGCAAAACCATTTTGACCAGTCTATTCTCTACAGTCAAAAGGTGGGGAATATCTATACAGGTTCCCTTTTCCTTGGACTCTTGTCTCTCTTGGAAAATACAGATAGCTTAAAGGCTGGGGATAAAATCGCCCTTTATAGTTATGGAAGTGGGGCTGTGGCTGAGTTCTTTAGTGGTGAATTAGTTGAAGGATATGAAGCTTATCTGGATAAGGACCGTTTGAACAAGCTCAACCAACGAACTGCCCTGTCTGTTGCAGACTATGAAAAAGTCTTCTTTGAGGAAGTAGACTTGGATGAAACAAACTCTGCCCAGTTTGCTGGCTATGAAAATCAAGATTTTGCCTTGGTTGAAATTGTGGACCACCAACGCTGTTATAGCAAGGTTGAAAAATAATGAAGATAAGTTGGAATGGATTTTCTAAAAAATCATACCAAGAGCGCCTTGAGTTGTTAAAAGCTCAGGCGCTCCTTAGTCCTGATAGACAAGAGAGTTTGGAGCAGGATGAACAGATGAGTGTGGCTGTTGCAGACCAGCTGAGTGAGAATGTAGTGGGAACCTTTTCTCTGCCTTATTCGCTGGTTCCAGAGGTTCTTGTCAACGGTCAGGAATACACCGTTCCCTATGTGACAGAAGAACCCTCAGTGGTTGCGGCGGCCAGCTATGCAAGTAAAATCATTAAGCGAGCGGGCGGTTTTACTGCACAAGTCCATGAGCGCCAGATGATTGGACAGGTAGCTCTTTATCAAGTTGCTAATCCTGAACAAGCGCAAGAGAAGATTGCCAGCAAGAAGTCTGAGCTCTTGGAGCTTGCTAATCAAGCCTATCCTTCTATCGTTAAACGCGGGGGCGGGGCGCGTGATTTGCATGTCGAGCAGATTAAAGGTGAAACAGACTTTCTCGTTGTTTATCTCCATGTCGATACCCAGGAAGCCATGGGAGCCAATATGCTCAACACCATGCTGGAAGCTTTGAAACCTGTCTTAGAAGAACTCAGTCAGGGACAAAGTCTCATGGGAATCCTGTCTAATTACGCGACCGATTCTCTAGTGACAGCCAGCTGTCGCATCGCCTTTCGCTATTTGAGTCGCCAAAAGGATCAAGGACGAGAAATTGCGGAGAAGATAGCCCTGGCTAGCCAGTTTGCGCAGGCCGATCCTTATCGAGCAACTACCCACAATAAAGGGATTTTTAACGGCATTGATGCCATTTTGATTGCTACTGGTAATGACTGGCGTGCCATTGAAGCAGGGGCCCATGCTTTTGCCAGTCGAGA
The DNA here is from genome assembly GCF_000257905.1 of Streptococcus mitis SK579. Taxonomy (GTDB): domain Bacteria; phylum Bacillota; class Bacilli; order Lactobacillales; family Streptococcaceae; genus Streptococcus; species Streptococcus mitis_L. Next base: position 10,292 of record NZ_AJJL01000052.1, on the reverse strand, counting down.
TGGACGCTACCAAGGTCTTAGTCAATGGACGCTGGACCTTGAAAGAGAAGAATTGGTCGGTGAGATGACCTTACCCATGCCTGTAGCGACCAAGGGTGGCTCTATCGGCCTCAACCCTCGTGTAGCCCTCAGTCACGAACTACTGGGAAATCCTTCTGCCAAAGAATTAGCTCAGCTTATCGTGTCTATCGGTCTTGCCCAAAATTTTGCGGCTTTAAAAGCTTTGGTCAGCACAGGAATTCAGCAAGGCCACATGAAATTGCAGGCCAAATCCTTGGCACTCCTCGCAGGTGCCAGTGAGGTCGAAGTTGCTCCCTTAGTTGAGCGTCTGATCGCAGATAAAACCTTTAACCTAGAGACAGCCCAGCGTTATTTAGAAAATTTAAGATCATAAAAAACTCAGACGAATTCGGTCTGAGTTTTCTTGTACTTAAATACTTTTTCCTGGTAATAGTGTAACTGGTAAAAAGTAACCAGTTGTCGCGACTTCCTTGCCTTCGATCTTTTGCAAGAGAAGATCAACAGTGAGGCAGGCAATTTCTTCCAGAGGTTGCTTGATAGTAGCCAATTGAGGGTAGTAATTCTCGATAAAGTAAGTCCCATCATAGCCGATGACTTTGAGATCTTCTGGGACAGAGATTCCCAGTTCTTGAGCAATTTTAATGACCAGAATGGCAGTCAAATCATCCGAAGCAAAGATGGCATCTGGTTTTTGTCGCGTCAAGATATTCTTGATTTCCATTTCTTTTCTGACAGGAGAAAAGTCACTGGAAACATTGATAATAGGAGCTTTTGGGAGTACGGATGCAAAACCAGCGTGGCGCAATCCAGTGGGCGAATTAGAATTGTCATTCCCAGTAATCATGATGATAGACTGGGCGCCTGTCTTGACCAAAGTCTGGGCAGCAAGAACCCCACCAGCGTAGTTGTCAGAGGAAACGACAGGGATGTCTGGTGACAAGTTTCGGTCAAAGGAAATAATCGGTGCGGTCACACGATTGTAGTCTTCGATTCCTAAGTTGTGACTACCAGAAATGATGCCGTCCACCTGATTGGCTTCTAACATTTCGATGTACTCGCGTTCCTTTTCAGAATCGTGCTCGCTGTTACAAATGATGGTCTTGTAACCATTCTTAAATAGTTGGTGTTCCAGCTTATCAATCAATTCTGCATAGAAAACGTTGGAAATATTTGGGAAAATCAAGCCGATTAACTTAGCTGATTTTCCTTGCAGACTACGAGCCAGATTATTGGGTTTATAGCCCAATTCTCGCATGGCTTCATTTACCTTTTGAATGGTTTTCTCAGAGAGATAGCCTTTTTTATTGATAACCCGAGAAACGGTAGTAGGGCTGACACCTGCAAGTTTGGCGACATCAGTTAGTTTTGCGACCATAATCTAATTCATAGTAAGTTCCAGTTGGGTTTCCAGATTTGATTAGGATCCCATTTTGGTCCGCATGTGGGAAGACACGACCAGAAAATACTTTTTCTCCTTTATTGATGAAAATTTCAAAGACAGAATTATCGATGAAGATTGTAGCAGTAGTAGCCTGATTATCGATTGGGCAAGAACGAGTTGTCCCAAATTCTTGGGCGTACTGTTCACCAGCCTGGCTACGATCTACTGTCACTTGACCATTTACAAGGTCAAAGTTGATTGAAAGTCCCTTGCCTTCTTTATCAGCAAGTAAGACAATCTCGCTCTGGCTATTGGCTTCCAAGTTGAGTTCAAGTTCGTAGGTGTTATTGGTTTGAGCACGGTTTGAGAAGGCTTCTTCAGAAGCACGAAGGTCCTTGATCGCTGAGACTGGGTATTGGTAGAGTTTACCGTCTTTGATAGTCAGTTCTTTGATCAAAGAGAAGGTTCCTTGATGGTCAAAACGGTCAGATGGGTAAGAAACATCTGGCAATCCAAGCCAGCTAACTGCTAGAGCACGTCCATCAGGAGCGTTGAAGGCTTGAGTTGCATAGGCTTCAAAACCATAATCCATGTTTTGAAGTTGAGACACATCTACCATTTTGGCATTTTCAGGGTCAAAGGAAGCCCCGATTTTATACATATTTGGATAGATATTATCGTAATCTAGAACATCTTTATCCAAGCCTTGTGGGCAGTAGAGAAGGACAGGTTGCTCGCCTACAAAGACCAGATTTGGACATTCCATCATGTAGGCAGTGCGGTCGTTAGCAAAGTCAAGGTCGCCAACAGCTTGCCAGTTTGTGTAGTCATTGTTAACAGCTTTGTAGAGACGGACGAAGCCTTTTTTCTCCAAGTCCTGTCCACCGACGATAGCATAATATTGACCTTTAAAGTTAAAAATTTGCGGATCTCGGAAGTGGTCAGTAGAGTCTGCTGGCTGGTCAATCAAGATCTTGTCAATCTTCGTAATCTTACCATCTTTATCCATCAAAGCCCCAATCTGGTATGGGTGACGGATCCAGTTTTCGTCGCGAACATTTCCCGTATAAAATAGGAATAAGTTATCACCAAATTGCATGGCAGAACCAGAGTAGGCACCGTGGCTATCTAATGGAGTATCAGGCAAAACTTTGACTCCAGTTTCTGTGAAATGAACCAAGTCCTCGCTTTCCAATTGCACCCAAGATTTCAAACCGTGGGCTGCACCAAAAGGAAAGTTCTGATAAAAAACAATCCACTTCCCATCAAAGTAAGAAAAGCCATTTGGGTCGTTGAGAAGTCCTGTTTTTGGCTCAACATGGTAATGAGTATGCCATGGAGATTGTGCCATATTTTCTTTTATATTCTTAATTTCTTCTTGCGTCCAATCTTGATAAAGTCTGTAACGACGCTCAGTTGTCCATTCCATTCTTTCATTCCTCCAAAAATCTTATCACTTTTAATAGTAACCGTTTTCGGGGAAAAAAGCAAGCCTTTTATGTTAAAAAAGAGAAAAAACTGTCAAACGTTTGTCACAAAACAAATGCAGGAAACCAATCAAATTTTCAGGAAAATATGAAAGATAATGAAATAAAACCCTTTTAATCAAGATTTTAAACTTGTTTTTTTAAGGAACAACTGATAAAACAGTCAAAATCAATCAATCTAAAGCGAGCTTACTAAGTGAATAGAATATTTTTTCTGCAAAACGCTTGACATATTTCTAAAACATGATAAAATAATAGTCGTAGGGCGGATAAAATCGCTTTCAAACAAGAACAAAATTTTATATAAGGAGATTTTTGCAAATGAACAATCAGGAAATTGCAAAAAAAGTCATCGATGCCTTGGGCGGACGTGAAAATGTCAACAGTGTAGCTCACTGTGCGACTCGTCTTCGTGTCATGGTCAAAGATGAAGGAAAAATCAATAAAGAAGTGATTGAGAACTTGGAAAAAGTTCAAGGTGCTTTCTTTAACTCAGGTCAATACCAAATCATCTTTGGTACAGGTACAGTTAACAAAATGTACGATGAAGTTGTTGCACTTGGTTTGCCAACATCATCTAAAGATGACATGAAAGCAGAAGCTGCCAAACAAGGGAACTGGTTCCAACGTGCTATCCGTACTTTCGGTGACGTTTTCGTTCCAATCATCCCAGTTATCGTAGCGACAGGTCTCTTCATGGGTGTGCGTGGTCTTTTCAACGCTCTTGAAATGCCACTTCCAGGAGACTTTGCAACTTACACACAAATCTTGACAGATACAGCCTTCATCATCTTGCCAGGTTTGGTTGTGTGGTCAACCTTCCGTGTATTCGGTGGAAATCCAGCCGTTGGTATCGTTCTTGGTATGATGCTTGTTTCTGGCTCACTTCCAAACGCTTGGGCAGTCGCTTCAGGTGGTGAAGTAACAGCTATGAACTTCTTTGGTTTCATCCCTGTTGTTGGTTTGCAAGGTTCCGTTCTTCCAGCCTTCATCATCGGGGTTGTCGGAGCTAAATTTGAAAAAGCTGTCCGCAAGGTTGTTCCAGATGTCATTGACCTTTTGGTAACACCATTCGTGACACTTTTGGTTATGTCTATCCTTGGACTCTTTGTCATCGGACCAGTCTTCCACGTTGTTGAAAACTACATCCTTATTGCTACAAAAGCGATCCTTAGCATGCCATTTGGTCTTGGTGGTTTCTTGATTGGTGGGGTTCACCAATTGATCGTCGTGTCAGGTGTGCACCACATCTTCAACTTGCTTGAAGTTCAATTGCTTGCTGCTGACCATGCTAACCCATTCAACGCTATCATCACTGCGGCTATGACAGCTCAAGGTGCTGCAACTGTTGCGGTTGGTGTTAAAACTAAAAATCCAAAACTAAAAACACTTGCTTTCCCAGCTGCTCTTTCTGCCTTCCTCGGTATTACAGAGCCTGCTATCTTTGGGGTGAACTTGCGCTTCCGTAAGCCATTCTTCCTTTCATTGATTGCTGGTGCGATCGGTGGTGGATTGGCTTCTATCCTTGGACTTGCTGGTACTGGTAATGGTATCACAATTATCCCAGGTACAATGCTTTACATCGGTAACGGACAACTTGCCCAATACCTTCTTATGGTAGCTGTATCATTCGTTCTTGGTTTTGCCCTTACTTACATGTTTGGTTATGAGGATGAAAAAGAAGTTGCTACTGAAGTAGAGACAGAACGTTTGGTCCAAGAAGAAACAACTGGTAACATTCCAGCAGCTCTTCAAAATGAAACACTTGTAACCCCTATTGTTGGTGACGTTGTCGCTCTTGCCGATGTTAATGACCCAGTCTTCTCAAGTGGAGCTATGGGACAAGGTATCGCCGTGAAACCTAGCCAAGGTGTGGTTTATGCACCAGCTGATGCTGAAGTTTCAATCGCCTTTCCAACAGGACACGCTTTTGGTTTGAAAACAACTGATGGTGCTGAAGTTTTGATCCACGTTGGTATTGACACTGTATCTATGAATGGTGACGGTTTTGAAGCAAAAGTTGCTCAAGGTGATAAGGTTAAAGCTGGCGATGTTCTTGGAACATTTGACTCAAACAAAATCGCTGCAGCTGGTCTTGATGATACAACAATGGTTATCGTTACAAATACAGCTGACTACGCTTCAGTAGCTCCAGTCGCAACAGGTTCAGTTGCGAAGGGGGATGCTGTGATCGAAGTGAAAATCTAATCAATCCTCTCTAATGTGAAAACGAACAAATGACATGTTTGTTCGTTTTTGCTTGAATGGTAAGATTTACAGAGGAAAATCTAAAAAATAGAGAAATTTAGACTTTCGAAATATGCTATAATAAAGAAAATAAAAACAAGAGGTTTATCATGACAAAATTATATGGAAGCTTGGAAGCGGGCGGTACAAAGTTTGTCTGTGCTGTCGGTGATGAAAACTTTAACGTTGTAGAAAAAACACAATTTCCAACAACAACTCCAATCGAAACAATCGATAAAACCATCGAGTTCTTCTCAAAATTCGATAACCTTGCTGGTCTTGCAGTCGGTTCATTTGGTCCGATTGATATTGATAAAAACTCAAAAACTTATGGCTTTATCACAACGACTCCAAAACCAAACTGGGCAAATGTGGACTTGCTTGGTGCCCTTCGTCGCGCTCTAAACGTGCCAATGTACTTCACAACAGATGTAAACAGCTCTGCTTATGGTGAAGTGGTTGCCCGTAACAATGCTGGTGGCCGTATCGAAAACTTGGTTTACTACACAATTGGTACAGGTATCGGTGCTGGTGTTATCCAACGTGGTGAGTTTATCGGTGGTGTGGGTCACCCTGAAATGGGTCACTACTATGTTGCTAGACACCCAATGGATATTGAAAAAGAATTCAACGGTGTTTGTCCATTCCACAAAGGCTGTTTGGAAGGCTATGCAGCTGGTCCAAGTTTGGAAGCTCGTACAGGTGTACGTGGGGAAAACATTGAACTCAATAACCCTGTTTGGGATGTTCAAGCCTACTATATCGCTCAAGCTGCGGTTAATGCGACAGTGACTTTCCGCCCAGACGTGATTGTCTTCGGTGGAGGGGTCATGGCTCAACAACACATGCTGGACCGTGTCCGTGAGAAATTTACATCTCTTCTTAATGGCTACCTACCAGTACCAGATGTGCGTGACTACATCGTCACTCCAGCAGTCGCAGGAAATGGTTCTGCTACTCTTGGAAACTTTGTTCTTGCAAAAGAAGTTTCAAAATAAAGCACAAAATCCGCTTGGGAAACCAAACGGATTTTTTACATGTTAAAGCATTTGCCAGAAGAAGTCAATAATATAGGTCAGACCGTAGGTATAAACCACGAGGGTAAAGGGCTTGGTCAGAATGATGATGGTCATATAGCGCTTGAAACTCATCTTGGTCAGGGCAGCCAGCATACAGAGAAAGTCAGCTGGACTAATGGGCCAAATCATCATAAAGATAAAGAAACGGTCAAAACGATTGCCTTTATCCAACCAACCGATATACTTGTCATAGGTGCGCTTGCTGACGACGGACTGGACAAAGGCAGCCCCGTAGAGGCGCACCAGATAAAAGATAATGGCACAGCCAATCACGATACCGATATAGTTGTAGATTGTCCCGATGATGTGACCGTAGATAAAGACCCCAGCCACCGAGGTCAAGGCTCCAGGAATGATAGGGACGACCGTCTGTAAAATCTGTAAAAAGATAAAGAGAGGTGGCCCCCATATACCTGCCTGCTGTATAAAGGCAGAGAGGGTTTCCTTAGACTGTAAAACCCCAGCCTGATAAGCCCAAATACAGAAAATCAAACTCCCAACCCCACCGACAATCGATGAGATATTGATAACTCGCTGCAGAAGGGGAGAAACAGCTTTCATTTGTTTATCCTGTGACATGTGAACTCCTCATAGATAGTATATTTCTACTATACCATATTTTGGAGGAGAAAGGGGGAAGATTGCTTTTGCAAGGGGAAGAGTGATGGATTTTGAGCCTAAACATGCTATAATAAAGGGAGCAGACATGTAGCAAAGGAGAGAGTATGATACAGGTAAAACCAGAACTGGAGATAGAAAAACAACTGATCAGCCAACTGGTGACTGGGGAAAGTCAATGGACTTACAGAGAAGACCTTAAAACAGAAGAGCAATTATGGGAAAATTTCTTTGAAAAGCTAGCCCAGAACAATGTGGCGCTATTGGCAGATCATCCCCTGACAGAACAAGAAAAACGTCAGATAAAGAATCAACTGAACTTTGTTAGCTACTATGATGCGGCCAAGTGGTTGGTCGGCGAAAATGGCATTGCCAAGGTTGAGGTTCAGAGAGAAGATGCTAGTTTGGGGACTATACGTTTATCTGTTATTTGGCGAGACAATATCGCAGCTGGTAAGTCTAGTTATGAGGTTGTCAACCAAGTCGAGAGAGATAAGATAAATCCTCAGGATCAAGACCGCAGGCTAGATGTGACCCTCTTGATCAATGGCCTTCCAATGATTCAGATCGAGCTTAAAAGTCCCAGAGTTGCTTTTCTAGATGCCTTTCATCAAATCAAGAAGTATGATAGAGAAGGAAAGTTCCGTGGCATTTACTCTAGCTTACAGATGTTTGTTGTGACCAATAAGGTAGATACACGCTATATCGCTGCGGCTAGGGAAAATAAACTCAACAAGCAATTTCTAACCAAGTGGGTGGATAAAGACAATCAACCCATAACGAGCTTGACCAGTTTTGCCCACGAAGTCCTTTCCATCCCTCGTGCTCACCAGATGGTCATGCAGTATTCTGTTCTTGATGATAGTAAGAAGGCTCTTATCCTCTTACGCCCCTACCAGATCCATGCTATTGAGGCTGTTCAGGAAGCTTCTCGTCGTCAGGAGTCTGGCTATGTCTGGCATACGACAGGTTCAGGAAAGACCTTGACCTCCTATAAGGTAGCTCGGAATCTCCTCCAGATTCCATCTATCCAAAAGACGATTTTTGTCGTTGACCGCAGAGACTTGGATCAACAGACCACTTCATCTTTTCTCTCTTATGCGACCAATGATGTCATTGATATTGATGAGACGGATAATACCCATGATTTGATCAAGCGCTTAGGAAGTAATGATAAGCGTGTGGTGGTAACGACCATCCAGAAAATCACCACCATGATGCGCAAGTTTGAACAAGGTCTTTACCAACGAGATGCGGACAAAATCAAGGGTCTTCGAGTGGCCTTTGTCGTGGATGAATGCCACCGTTCCGTGACGCCGCAAACACAAAAAGACATTAAGGTCTTTTTCCCACAGTCTCTCTGGTATGGTTTTACAGGAACACCTATCTTTAAGGAAAATAAACGCCAGCAAGTCGGCGATCTAGCCCAAACCACCCAGCAACAGTACGGTGACCGTCTCCATGAGTATACAGTCAAGGAAGCCATCCATGATGGAGCAGTTTTAGGTTTTAAGGTGGATTATCGCAATACCCTCATCACGGATAAATCCGAAAATGACATACCAGATACTGTCTACGAGGATGAGGAGCATATGCTGGAAGTCTTGGATGCCATTATCAATAAATCCCGTCAACAGCTAGGCTTCCAAAAGGGAGTGGGTAAGACCTATAATGCTATATTGACCGTCAAGTCTATCCCTCAAGCCCAAGCCTACTACGACCTCCTCAAACGGGTCAAGGCTGGGGAGACGAGAGTCAAGGTATCGGAGAGGGTCAAGCAGGTCCTTCCTGACTTTCCAAAGGCGACCATAACCTACTCGGTCACTGAAAATGAAGAAGACTCAAGAGCCAACCAAGACCACATGAAGCAGGTTTTAGAAGACTATAACCAAGAGTTTGATACTCATTTTACCATGGCGGATCTTCGTGGCTTTAATACGGATGTCAATAACCGTCTAGCTCGAAAGCAGGACAAATACCTCTATCGCAATGAACAGTTGGACTTGGTTATCGTGGTCAATCGTCTCTTAACGGGATTTGATGCGCCTTGTCTATCAACTCTCTTTATCGATCGTAAACCCATGCAACCACAGGACTTGATTCAGGCCTTTAGCCGAACCAACCGTATCTTTGACTCTAGTAAGACCTACGGTCATATCATCACCTTCCAAAAGCCTCTAGCCTTTAAGGAAGCAGTGGATAATGCCCTCAAGCTCTACTCAAATGGTGGTGAAAACGAGGTCCTAGCCCCAAGCTGGGAAGAGGAAAAGAGGAACTTTTTACGGAGTTGCAGTGATTTCAAAAATCTTGCTACTGATGACTATATGAACGGTCTAGATTTCGAGCAAGTCTCTACACCTGAGTTGAGGAAACTAGCTAAAACCTATCAAGCCTTTGATAAATACCTAGCCTCTATCCGAGTATATAAAGAGTATGATGAGGAAGAAGTTTACAGTCAGACAGGACTTGATGGAGAAAAGTTGGAAAGGTATCTGGGACTTTATCGAAATGTCCTTGCAGAATTAAAAAGCCGAGTAGAGGATGATGACGATGGAGAGCCACTTGATATCCACTATGAACTGGAGTCTATTCAAGTGGACGAAATCAACTATGCCTATATCTTGACCTTGATCCAAAGCCTGATTGAACAAGGTCAAAGTCAAGAAAAGAACCTAAGCGCTCAAGATAGGGAAGCCGTGGATAACTATATTCAGAGTCTTGAGAAGACCAATCCAAATCTTGCCCAGATCATCACTGAACTTTGGAAGGAAGTACAGGACAATCCAGAAAGCTATCGCGGTCAGTCCATTGCCAATATCTTGGATCAGATGATCGAGGCTGTCATCCAGCAACATATCCAAGTCTTTAGCAAGCGCTGGTATGTCGGCAAGGATGAGCTCCGTTACTATGTCGAACATTATCGTAAGGGAGCTAAAAAACAACTAGGAGAAAGCCAGCTGACCAAGAGCCAGCGCTATCAGGACTATAAGCTAGAGGTGGCGGATGCCCTTAATCCTCTCCTCTATAAAAAACAAATAAAGGAAGCCTATACCCAACTGGTGGAAGAAGTCATTGAACCATTGAGGGTTGGGAGATAGTCCTTCTAGACTTAGAATAGGTCTCTTTCCTAAAGTTTACATGTGTTCTAGGTTTAGAATAATCGTCATTACATAAATTTACAAGCATTCTAAGCTTCGAATGGCTTATCTGAGAAAATTTTGAGGTCTTCGAACTTTCGAATAGTTGTCCTTCCTAAAGTTTAGATGTATTCTAAAGCTAGAAAGGCTAAAATCTAAAAATAGTAAGAGTCTCTATCTGATGGACGGAGTGTGTGTCCAGTCAGATAGGGATTTTTTAATACTCTTCGAAAATCCAATTCAAACTACGTCAGCGTCGCCTTACCGTAGATATATGTAACTGACTTTGTCAGTCTTATCTACAACCTCAAAGCAGTGCTTT
>NZ_AJJL01000051.1 GCF_000257905.1 Streptococcus mitis SK579 | reverse complement strand
AATTACCCAGGTTGTTAAAGTTGGTACAGCTAAGCCGGCTATGGTTCCGAATGATGCACCGACAGCAGATTCTTTAGAAGAGTTCGACTTAATTACACTGCATAATTTATTGACAGAAGCAGCTCAGATTAAAGCAGAGGCACGTTATTTCAATGATAATCAAAGTCATCAATCTAACTATGATTCTGCATTGATGGCAGGTCAGGCGATTCTTACTCAATCCCAAGCTAGTCAAGCAGAAATCAATCAACTGGTGGAACAAATCAAACAGGCTAAGGCGCAATTAAGTGGTCTTGAGGTTGTCAAAACTGCTCTTCAGACTGAGTATGATTTAAATGTCACTGTTAAAACTTCTGCTAAATATAAGAATGCTGATTTGGATAAGAAGACAGCTTATACAGACCAATTAGCCAAGTCAGAAATAGTTCTGAATAGTCAAACGGCCACACAAGTACAAGTCAATCAAGCTCTTACTAGTCTGCAAGCCGCCAAAGAAGCACTCAATGGAGTGTCAAAAGTCAAGCCAATAATTTCGATTTTAAGCCTGACTGAAAATGCAGATGATAAGTCTGTTGCGATCCAATATAGCTTTAAAGACCAAACAAAATCCTTCCGTTCAGCCACTGCAGAATTATATCAGGGGAATAAGCTTGTTCGTACTCTTCCAATCACTAATTTCGATGACAGTCTAAAGATTGGAGAGTTGGATTACTACACAGCTTATACTTTGAAAACCAAGCTGACATATGAGCTGGACAATGGTAGTGTCACTGAATTTGAAACAGACAGTCGTGAATTTGAACTCGAATATAAGAAGATCTCCTTCCGAGATGTTGATTCAGTTGAGTTTTACAGTAAAGATAATGACCAATACAAGCGACTGGTATCAATGAATTCCATGCCTAAAGATCTGTCAAACTACTTTGTAAAAGTCAAATCAAGTGAAGCTAAGGAAATGCTTCTCCCAGTTCACAGTATTTCTGAAATCCAAAAAGACGGAAAAGATGTTTATAGGGTAACAGTCTCGTTGCCTGAGCTTGTTCAAGAAGGTGAGACAGGCTACAAGTCTGGCTACGACTTCTATATCAGTAAGACAGTTCCTAGTCAGCAAAATGTTTACACTAGCTTTGCTGGATTGATAGATGCCATGAAGAAAAATATGGCTAGTAATTATGTTTTGGGAGCTGATTTGGATGCTAGTGAGGTTAGTCTGGCACCTGCGGATTATGTCTATCTTAGAGGGAACTTCACAGGCAGTCTGACTGGCAATCATAATGGTAAGCAGTATGCCATCTATAATCTAGCTAAGCCTTTGTTCGAAAATCTCAAGAGTGGTTCTTCTGTTTCTGGTATGGATTTGAAGGATGTCAATATTGTGGGTAGCTATGACTCTGCTGCCTTAGCTCGGAGTGCAGAAAATGCTCGAATTACAGACGTTTCTGTCCAAGGTAAAGTATCGGTGATAGGCAATGCTTCTAATGTGGCGGGGCTGGTTGTTAGTGCAACAAACACACAAATTTCCAACAGTTCCTTCACTGGTGTCATCCAGGCAAACGAGAAACAGGGCAAAGAATATAATGTTGGTGGTTTGGTTGCTAATCTTAAGGGAGGAGATTCCTTGCTCAGTCAAAGCAGAGCAGATGTGACCATCCTAGCAGGTGCTAGAGCCAACAACCAACGATTCGGCGGTTTGGTTGGTCGTTTGGAGAACAATGCCCGTATTAGCCGTTCTTATGCAACTGGAAAGATTCAAAATACTACTAAGAATGGTCAGATTGGCGGTATCGTAGGATCCAATTACTTCAATGGCTTGGTTGACAATGTTATCAGTAATATTAGTGGTACGAATGTTTATAGTATTTCTGGAGATCAAGCCTACAATAATGATCGTATTACAGAAGCTTATGCTGTTGAAGGAAATCAAACACTGGAAAATGACAAGTTTGTCACTTCAACACTGACTCTGAACGAGGCAGAAGAGAAGCTAGCTAGTTTAGATATTACGACAAATCTAGAGGACACGAATCTTAACCTTTATTCTGTTAACTATGCTCAAGAGAAGAATGCTCGAGAAAATCGTTTGATAGCTTATTCCAATATGGAAAAACTCCTTCCGTTCTATAACAAGGAGACAATCATTAGCTATGGAAATAAACTCCCAGATCATCATAAGCTCAATACAGAATATTTGTTGGATGTTGTTCCAATGAAAGGTGACCAGATTATCACTGATATTAATAGTAATAAGGCATCTATTGACCGTTTGATGTTACACTTCGAGGATAATACGGTTGATTACCTGAGTTTGACTTATAAAGGAGAGTTTAAGAATCAAGCAATTGCAGAATACAGTGTAAACGGCTTAGATCTCCTTTATACACCTGAAGCTTTCTTATCAGACTATAGCAGAGTTCTGAATCAAGTACTGCCAGAGTTGAATAAGGTAGTTCTTGACTCACCAGCCATGCGAACTGTTTTAGGTGTAAATGCTGACACTTCCTTGGATGATCTTTATCTTGATACATCCTTTGAACAAGTCAAGACCAAGCTCTCAGAAGAGTTACGCAAAGTTCTGGCTATGGATAAGTCAATCAATACTGAAGGCAATGTTGTGGCTGACTATGTAGCTCACAAGATTACAGACAATAAGGAAGCCTTCTTGCTTGGGCTTACCTATCTTAACCGTTGGTATAATATTAATTATGATAATATTAATGTCAAAGATTTATCTGCTTATAAGTTTGATTTCTTTGGCAACCATAGTGCTTCAACGATAGACACCATTATTTCATTAGGCCAGTCAGGAATGAATAATCTTAAAGCAAAGAACAATCATTTAGCTTATGATAGTTCTCTCTCTGAAGCGACTGGTAAGCGTGGACTTTTCAATTATTTGGAAAATTACCGTCAGCTCTTCTTACCATACAAGACTAATAATGAATGGCTCAAGACCAATACAAAAGCTTATATCGTAGAGTCTAAGTCAGATATAGCAGAGGCTAGAAAGATTCAGGATACAGCTGAGGGCAAGAGCAAGTATTCTGTCGGCGTTTATGATAAGATTACTGCTGATAATTGGGAATATAAGGGCATGCTTCTACCGCTCTTGACTATGAGTGAGAAAGGTGTCTATGTCATCTCCAATATGTCCACTATCTCCATGGGTGCTTATGATCGTTACCGAGATGTTGTCGATGGTAAGGTAAGGACAGATGCAGAGTTGGTAGAATATGTCGAAGATAGAGTTAGAAAATCAGCTGAATATCAGCGCGATCATTATGATTTCTGGTACAAGATTCTAAGTCCAGAAAGCAGGGACAAGCTTTTCCGTTCCGTACTAGTTTACGATGGATTCCTAATGAAAGATAGTACTGGTCAAAGATATTGGGCTCCAGCTAATGATAAGAAATCGTTAGCTATGCAGGAGTTCTTTGGACCAGCAGGCAAGTGGTATCCAAGCAAGGGCTACAATGCCTATGCTACAGGAAGTGTAACCCACTTTGACGCTGCTCGTTTATTGGAAGACTATGGTAACTCTGTTTATACGCATGAAATGACCCATAACTCTGATGGTGGCATCTACTTTGAGGGCAATGGTCGTCGTGAAGGTCTGGGAGCTGAACTCTATGCTCGAGGACTCTTGCAATCTACTCCAACCCCTGACGAACCAACTATTACTCTTAATACCCTCTTCAAGGTGGATAAAGATTCTAAGACACGGATGCATACCTATAATTTCAAAGAGCGTGTTCAAAACGCAGCAGACTTGCAACACTATGTTCATGGTATGTTTGATATGATCTATACACTCGATTACTTAGAAGGTACTTCTATGCTTAAGCAGAGTGATGATGCTAAGCTTCAGTGGTTCAGAAAGATGGAAAATTACTACATTACAGATAAGTATGGTAAGGAAACCCATGCTGGTAACCAGACACGAACCTTCACTGCAGAGGAAATTAAGCAGCTAACTAGTTTCTACTCTTTGATTGAGAATGATGTAATCACACGTCGGGAGAACAGGGATAGTGGTAAATATGGACGGAATGGCTACCTCAGTCTTAGTCTCTTCTCACCAATCTACTCAGCATTGAGCAATCCTAAAGGGGCTCCAGGGGATGTTATGTTCCGACGTACAGCTTATGAGCTACTGGCAGCCAAGGGATATCATGAAGGATTTGTTCCTTATGTTTCTGGTAAGTACTCTGAGGAAGCCTTTGATGAAGGTAAGAAAACGTGGGACGGATGGTCTGGAAGGGATGTAGGTCTAGTGACAGACCAAAAAGTCCTAGAAAATGTATTTAAAGGTGAATATGACTCTTGGGTAGCTTTCAAGAAGGCCATGTATAAGGAACGGATTGATCAGCTGACCAAGCTTAAGCCGATCACTATTGAGTACGAACTTAGAAATCCAAATAGTACTAAGAAAGTAACTATTCGTTCTTACGCAGAGATGCAGAAATTGATGGATGAAGCAGTGGCAGAGGATGTAGGTAACATTACCAATGCGACTAGTCGTGTTGAAGCTAGTTGGGTTAACTTGCTCAAGAAAAAGATTTACAACGCCTATCTTCGTGAGACAGATGATTTCAGACAGTCTATCTTTAAGAAATAAGGAATTTTATATTTCTTCAATTAAATTTTATGGTAGTTTTCTCAGTCTTTAAGTTATGAGTATTTGATATCTATGGATACTATACTTGATAAGATCATCATGGAATGACTAATGAGAAAAAGTATTAGCTAGACAGTTTCTTAAAAATGAAATCTCTAGAAGAAAACAGTTTTCTATAAAGCGAATGATGAAATAATAAGAAATTAAGCAACGGCCTTGTCCCTCATTTCAAGAGGGGTAAGGTCGTTCTTGTGCTGTTTAACACTTTGTTAGTATTCGTTTCCTGAGTCAATACTCTCCAAAAATCTCTTCAAACCACGTCAACGTAGTCTTGCCGTGCGTATGGTTACTGACTTCGTCAGTTCTATCCACAACCTCAAAACAGTGTTTTGAGCTGACTTCGTCAGTTTTATCTGCAACCCCAAAGATGTACTTTGAGCAGCCTTCGGCTAGTTTCCTAGTTTACTCTTTGATTTTCATTGAGTATAAGATGCTGATCAAGATGATAATGTCGTAGTTGAAGACACTTCCCCTACTTTTAAGTTTCTATAAAATAAAAATATATTTTTTGTTGACAGTCTATTTAGGAAATATCGTAGCTCAATAATACACTATCTAAGAGCTTTTATTCAGTTTGCAAGAAATTTGTATATTATTTTTTTACTCAAGCAAATAGACATGAAATTGACTTAAACATTCTCTAAAAAATTCTTAAATTATCAGTCTATTGCAACTTTTCTCATGTAGGTCATTTGGCTTGCTATTGGTTTTCATTAGTAGTATACTAAGATAGTAATCATTAAGAAGTGATTACAAAAAATAATGAACGAGGTAAAGAAAATGGTAGAATTGAAAAAAGAAGCAGTAAAAGATGTAGCATCATTAACAAAATCAGCGCCAGTAGCATTGGCAAAAACAAAGGAAGTATTGAATCAAGCTGTTGCTGATTTGTACGTAGCCCACGTTGCTTTGCACCAAGTACACTGGTACATGCGTGGTCGTGGTTTCCTTGTATGGCATCCAAAAATGGATGAGTACATGGATGCTCTTGATGGTCACTTGGATGAAATCAGCGAACGCTTGATTACACTTGGTGGAAGCCCATTCTCTACATTGACAGAATTCCTTCAAAACAGTGAAATCGAAGAAGAAGTTGGAGAGTTCCGCAATGTAGAAGAAAGTTTGGAACGTGTCCTTGAAATTTATCGTTACCTCATCACTCTTTTCCAAGAAGCTTTGGATGTGACAGATAAAGAAGGCGATGATGTAACCAATGATATCTTTGTTGGAGCTAAGGCTGACCTTGAAAAAACAGTCTGGATGCTTGCTGCAGAACTTGGACAAGCACCTGGTTTGTAAGAAACAATAGAAACATATATAAATCTGTAGGAAATTTCTTACAGATTTTTTCTATTCTGTAAGCTATTCCAAACCAGTCTTTTTTTGAGTTTTTTGATAAAATAGTACTATCAGTGAAAAGGATGGAAGCATGACTAAGAAAATCGTAGCTATTTGGGCCCAGGATGAAGAGGGTGTGATTGGTAAGGACAATCGTCTGCCTTGGCATTTGCCAGCAGAACTGCAACACTTCAAAGAAACAACTCTGAATCATGCTATCTTGATGGGGCGTGTGACCTTTGATGGGATGGGGCGTCGCTTGCTTCCAAAACGGGAGATCTTGATTTTGACTCGTAATTCAGATGAAAAAATGGATGGCGTGAGTATTTTCAATGATATAGAGTCTGTATTGGACTGGTATCAGGCTCAAGATAAGAACCTCTATGTCATTGGTGGAAAGCAAATTTTTCAAGCTTTTGAACCCTATATTGACGAAGTGATTTTGACTCACATTCATGCTCGGGTGGAGGGAGATACCTATTTTCCTGAAGAGTTTGACTTGTCTCTTTTTGAGACAGTTTCAAGCAAATTTTACGCCAAAGATGAGAAAAATCCTTATGATTTTACCATCCGATACCGCAAGAGAAAGGAAGTCTAATGGAACGTAGTATATTTGGTTTTTTCACAGCCATGTTGTGTTTGGTCTGTTTGCTTGCTGGAGCACAGGCTTTTCGTAAAAAGCGCTATGGACTTTCTGTCCTACTCTGGTTAAATGCCTTTACCAATTTGGTCAATAGTGTTCATGCCTTTTACATGACCTTATTTTAGATAGAATGATAGTATAGAATAGAACGGAAGGAAATCATGCCTACAACTAGGAATAATGATATGATGGTTTATTGCTCATTTTGTGGCAAAAGCCAAGAAGAAGTACAAAAAATAATCGCAGGCAACAACGCCTTTATCTGTAATGAATGTGTTGAGTTGGCTCAGGAAATCATTCGAGAGGAGTTGGCAGAAGAAGTCTTGGCAGACTTGTCAGAAGTTCCAAAACCAATCGAACTTCTCCATATCTTGAACCACTATGTAATCGGTCAAGATCGTGCCAAGCGTGCCTTGGCTGTGGCGGTTTACAACCACTACAAACGCATCAATTTCCACGATACGCGTGAAGAGTCAGAAGATGTGGATTTGCAGAAGTCAAACATCTTGATGATTGGCCCAACTGGTTCAGGGAAAACATTCCTTGCTCAGACCTTGGCTAAGAGCTTGAATGTGCCTTTTGCTATTGCAGATGCGACTGCTCTTACTGAGGCTGGTTATGTGGGTGAGGACGTGGAAAATATCCTCCTCAAACTCTTGCAGGCTGCTGACTTTAACATCGAACGTGCAGAGCGCGGGATTATCTACGTGGATGAAATTGACAAGATTGCTAAGAAGAGCGAGAACGTATCGATAACACGTGACGTTTCTGGTGAAGGGGTGCAACAAGCACTTCTCAAGATTATCGAAGGAACTGTTGCTAGCGTACCGCCTCAAGGTGGACGTAAACATCCACAACAAGAGATGATTCAAGTGGATACCAAAAATATTCTCTTCATTGTGGGTGGTGCTTTTGATGGCATCGAAGAAATCGTCAAACAACGTCTGGGTGAAAAGGTTATCGGTTTTGGTCAAAATAACAAGGCGATTGACGAAAACAGCTCTTACATGCAAGAAATCATCGCAGAAGATATTCAAAAATTCGGGATTATCCCTGAGTTGATTGGACGCTTGCCTGTCTTTGCAGCTCTTGAACAATTGACGGTTGATGACTTGGTTCGTATCTTGAAAGAGCCAAGAAATGCCTTGGTCAAACAATACCAAACCTTGCTTTCTTATGATGATGTTGAGTTGGAATTTGACGACGAAGCCCTTCAAGAGATTGCTAATAAAGCCATTGAACGGAAGACAGGGGCGCGTGGTCTTCGCTCCATCATCGAAGAAACCATGCTAGATGTCATGTTTGAAGTACCGAGTCAGGAAAATGTGAAATTGGTCCGCATCACAAAAGAAGCTGTCGATGGAACGGATAAACCAATCCTAGAAACAGCCTAGAGGTGACTATGGAAATCAATACACACAATGCTGAAATCTTGCTCAGTGCGGCTAACAAGTCCCACTATCCCCAGGATGAACTGCCAGAGATTGCCCTAGCAGGGCGTTCTAATGTTGGTAAATCTAGTTTTATCAATACCATGCTCAACCGCAAGAATCTAGCTCGTACATCAGGTAAACCTGGGAAAACCCAGCTTCTTAACTTCTTTAATATCGACGACAAGATGCGCTTTGTGGATGTGCCTGGTTATGGCTATGCCCGTGTATCTAAAAAGGAGCGTGAAAAGTGGGGGCGCATGATTGAGGAGTACCTAACGACTCGGGAAAATCTCCGTGCGGTAGTCAGTTTAGTTGACCTTCGTCATGACCCGTCAGCAGATGATGTACAAATGTACGAATTTCTCAAGTATTATGAGATTCCGGTTATCATCGTTGCGACTAAGGCAGACAAGATTCCTCGTGGTAAATGGAACAAGCATGAATCAGCAATCAAAAAGAAATTAAACTTTGACCCAAGTGACGACTTTATCCTCTTTTCATCTGTCAGCAAGGCAGGGATGGATGAGGCTTGGGATGCAATCTTAGAAAAATTGTGAGGAAAATAAAATGGCAAAAATAATTCATACAGATAAGGCCCCAAAGGCTATCGGACCATATGTTCAAGGAAAAATCGTTGGCAACCTTTTGTTTGCTAGTGGTCAAGTTCCCCTATCTCCTGAAACTGGGGAAATCGTTGGAGAAACGATTCAAGAACAGACAGAACAAGTCTTGAAAAACATCGGTGCTATTTTGGCAGAAGCAGGAACAGATTTTGACCATGTTGTCAAAACTACTTGCTTCTTGAGCGATATGAACGACTTTGTTCCTTTTAATGAGGTTTACCAAACGGCCTTTAAAGAGGAATTTCCAGCTCGTTCAGCTGTGGAGGTAGCTCGTCTTCCTCGTGATGTAAAAGTCGAAATTGAAGTCATTGCAGAGATTGGATAAGCTAGTTGAAGTTTGGTGTTGCCAAACTTCTTTTGATATAAGGAGAAAAAGATGACAAAGAAACAACTTCACTTGGTGATTGTGACAGGGATGAGTGGCGCAGGCAAAACTGTAGCCATTCAGTCTTTCGAGGATCTAGGTTATTTTACTATTGATAATATGCCGCCAGCTCTCTTGCCTAAGTTTTTGCAGTTGGTGGAAACAAAGGAAGACGACCATAAGTTGGCCTTGGTAGTAGATATGCGTAGCCGTTCTTTCTTCTCAGAGATTCAAGCTGTTTTGGATGAGTTGGAAAACAAGGAAGAACTAGACTTTAAAATTCTCTTTTTGGATGCTGCGGATAAGGAATTAGTCGCGCGTTACAAGGAAACCAGACGAAGCCACCCTCTAGCTGCAGATGGACGGATTTTGGATGGAATCAAGCTGGAGCGTGAACTCTTGGCACCTTTGAAAAACATGAGCCAAAATGTGGTGGATACGACTGAACTTACTCCGCGTGAGTTGCGTAAAACCATTGCAGAGCAGTTTTCAGATCAAGAACAAGCCCAGTCTTTCCGTATCGAAGTCATGTCTTTTGGCTTTAAATATGGAATCCCGATTGATGCGGATTTGGTCTTTGATGTCCGTTTCTTGCCAAATCCATATTACCTTCCAGAACTGAGAAATCAAACGGGTGTGGATGAACCTGTTTATGATTATGTCATGAACCATCCTGAGTCAGAAGACTTTTATCAACATTTGTTTGCCTTGATTGAGCCGATTTTGCCAAGTTACCAAAAGGAAGGTAAGTCCGTTTTGACCATTGCCATGGGTTGTACGGGTGGGCAACACCGTAGTGTGGCCTTTGCCAAACGCTTGGCGCAGGACTTATCCAAGACTTGGCCTGTTAATGAAGGGCATCGCGACAAAGACCGAAGAAAGGAAACGGTAAACCGTTCATGAGAAAACCAAAGATAACGGTGATTGGTGGAGGGACTGGAATCCCCGTCATTCTAAAAAGTCTGCGTGAAAAAGATGTGGAAATCGCTGCTATCGTAACGGTGGCAGATGACGGTGGTTCATCAGGTGAACTCAGAAAAAATATGCAGCAGTTGACACCGCCAGGTGATCTCCGTAATGTCCTTGTGGCCATGTCGGATATGCCTAAGTTTTATGAGAAAGTCTTTCAGTATCGCTTTTCTGAGGATGCCGGAGCCTTTGCTGGCCATCCATTGGGCAATCTCATTATCGCTGGTCTATCAGAAATGCAGGGTTCGACCTATAATGCCATGCAATTACTGAGTAAATTCTTCCATACTACAGGGAAAATTTATCCTTCCAGTGACCATCCTTTGACCCTGCACGCAGTTTTCCAGGATGGGACAGAAGTAGCTGGAGAGAGTCATATTGCAGACCATCCAGGCATGATTGACCATGTCTATGTGACCAATACCCTAAACGATGATACGCCTCTGGCCAGCCGTAGAGTGGTGCAGACTATTCTTGAAAGTGACATGATTGTCCTCGGACCTGGTTCTCTATTTACCTCTATTTTACCTAACATCGTGATTAAGGAAATCGGGCAGGCGCTTTTGGAAACCAAGGCAGAAATCGCCTATGTCTGCAATATCATGACCCAACGTGGGGAGACGGAACACTTTACAGATAGTGACCACGTGGAGGTCTTGCATCGTCACCTTGGCCGACCTTTTATCGATACTGTCTTGGTGAATATCGAAAAAGTGCCTCAGGAATACATGAATTCCAATCGATTTGATGAATACTTGGTGCAGGTGGAACACGATTTTTCTGGTCTTAGTAAGAAAGTTCCGCGCGTGATTTCATCCAACTTCCTTCGTCTGGAAAATGGAGGCGCCTTCCACGATGGGGATTTGATTGTGGATGAGTTGATGCGGATTATACAGGTGAGAAAATGAGTTTCACAGTAGCAGTAAAAGAAGAAATCTTAGGTCAGCACCATCTAAGCCGGCATGAATTATCTGCCATTATCAAGATGTCTGGTAGTATCGGCCTCTCGACTTCGGGCTTGACCTTGTCCGTCGTGACAGAAAATGCCAAGCTGGCTCGTCACCTCTATGAGTCTTTTCTCCATTTCTATGAAATCAAATCGGAAATCCGACACCATCAGAGGAGCAATCTCCGCAAGAATCGGGTCTATACCGTTTTTACAGATGAAAAGGTGCAGGACTTGTTAAGTGATTTGCACTTGGCAGACTCTTTCTTTGGCCTGGAAACAGGTATTGATGAGGAGATTTTATCGGACGAGGAAGCAGGGCGTGCCTATCTCTGTGGTGCTTTCTTGGCAAATGGAAGCATTCGTGACCCTGAGTCAGGCAAGTACCAGTTGGAAATCAGTTCTGTTTATCTAGACCACGCGCAAGGGCTTGCCTCTCTTCTTCAGCAGTTTTTACTGGATGCTAAGGTGCTTGAGCGTAAGAAGGGTGCTGTGACCTATCTCCAGCGCGCCGAAGACATTATGGACTTCTTGATTGTCATCGGAGCCATGCAGGCGCGTGATGATTTTGAGAGGGTTAAGATTTTGCGAGAAACTCGTAACGACCTCAATCGGGCCAATAATGCCGAGACAGCTAATATCGCACGGACAGTTTCTGCCAGCATGAAGACTATCAACAATATCAGCAAAATCAAAGATATCATGGGCTTAGAAAACTTGCCAGTGGATTTACAGGAGGTAGCGCAGTTGCGGATTCAGCACCCAGACTACTCTATCCAGCAGTTAGCAGATAGTCTCAGCACCCCTCTGAGCAAAAGTGGTGTCAACCACAGACTTAGAAAAATCAATAAGATAGCGGAAGAATTATAACGATATAAAGCAACCCCTTGAATTATCAGTGTGATTGGCTGATTCTATTTTTCTAATGGCCTGATATTGCTAACTTACAAAATATCAACCTGTTTCTTGACAACTAAATAGAGTATGTGAGATAATAAAGGGGAATTGAGAAGTTCTAGCATTTTAGTGCTAACAGAAATCCCCTCGGTACTGCAATACCGAGGGGATTTTTTCTGGGTTAGATAGCACTAACCATGAAGGTTACTTGTCGAAGTGATCGTCTAACCAACGAGTCACCAGCCATGAGATAATACTCTCGATGACTGCGATAAGTACTATTTTGAGAAGTTCTAGCATCTGTAATACCTCCTTTTCCAAGGTGTATTGTTAGTGCCGTTCCTATTATATCACATGTTTTATCAGTTTGATAAGCATTTTTATTTTTGCTAAAAAAGGGAAAGATATGAGCTAACAAGATTGTAGATGAACTATAAAACCACGAATCCTATGTGACTCGTGGTTCTTTTCTTATAAACTGGTTGAGTGTTTTGGTTGTACTTTTTGTTCAGGGTCGATGTAATTGATGGCGTTGTTAACAGCGGTTGGTGCTTCTCCAAGCCCTGTCGCAATCAAGTCAATTTTTCCGTCATAGTAGCAACAGTCACCGATAGCATAGATACCTGCTTGGCTAGATTCCTGTTTGCTGTTGACAATAATCTTGTGACGGTTGAGGTCTAGACCCCAGTTTTTAAGGTTACCAACAGAAGATTTGAAACCATAGTTGACAAAGAGGTGGTCTAAGTCAATCGTTTCTGTTTCATCAGATTTTACTTTTGCTATTTCTAACTTGTCAAGTGTTTTTCCATCTCCAAGTAGTTGGCTAGGGACGAATGGTGTCTTGATGGTCACAGATGATTCTTGCAAAGCTTGCACACTGTGTTCCAAGGCACGGAAATTATCTCTGCGGTGAACAAGGGTAGTTGGCGCAATTTTTTCAAAAGCCAATGCCCAATCCACAGCTGAGTCCCCCCCACCAAGAATCGTTACTTTCTTACCAGCATATTGCTGGATGTTGGAAACGTGGTAGTGGATATTTTCATAGTCCTCGACCCCTTCAAGTTCCAGCGGACGTGGTTTGAAGGCACCGCCACCCATAGCAATAATAACAGTTTTAGACAGGTGACTTCTTTTAGAAGTTGTAATTTTAAAGCCCTCTTCTTGTTTTTCAATCTCAAGAACCGTTTCGTTGAGATGAATAGGGGTATCAAAGCCGTTTAGCTGTTCAATTAAGCGATTGGTCAATTCTTCTCCAGTCAGGTTTGGGAAACCTGGAACGTCTAAAATTTCCTTTTCAGGGTAGAGAATAGCAGGTTGTCCACCTAGTTGGGGAAGAGAGTCGATGATTTGAACCTTGGCTTGGCGTAGGTGGGCATAGAAGGTTGCAAAAAGCCCGACGGGACCACCACCTACAATGGTAATATCATAGAGTTGAGACATGGTTTCTCCTTTGTTTTTTCTAGTCAGTTTATTTTATCATATTTTTTCCTTAATTTAAAATGAAGTAGGATAGGGAAAAAAATGCCAGAAAAATGGTATAATAGAAAGGAACGTGTTTGGACAGAGAGGAGACGGCAGATGAACTTTCAACAATTATCCAACCTGCAATATTGGACTAGCTTGTTTTCTAGTCCTTGGAGTATTGCCATCAATGTGTTTGATATTTTGATTGTGGCTTATGTTTTGTATCGTTTTACAAAAGCGATAGCTGGTACCAAGATTATGATTTTGGTGCGGGGGGTATTGATTTTTGTATTAGCCCAGGTTATAGCTAATATCCTTGGCTTAACCACGATTTCTTGGTTGATTAATCAGATTATCACTTATGGAGTCATTGCTGTGGTTGTTATCTTCTCTCCAGAGATTCGGACTGGTTTGGAACGCTTGGGAAGGGCGACAGATTTCTTTTCTACTACTCAAATAAGTGCAGAAGAGCAAATGATTCGTTCCTTTGTCAAGTCAGTTGAATACATGAGTCCTCGTAAGATAGGTGCCCTGGTTGCCATTCAACGAGTTCGGACCTTGCAAGAATACATTGCGACAGGGATTCCTTTGGATGCCAATATTTCGGCTGAACTTCTCATCAATATTTTTATCCCTAACACTCCCCTACACGATGGTGCTGTGATTATCAGAGAAAACCGAATTGCGGTAACCTCTGCCTATCTGCCCTTGACAGAAAGTACAGGGATTTCCAAGGAATTTGGGACCAGACACCGGGCGGCTATTGGCTTATCAGAAGTGTCCGATGCCTTGACCTTCATCGTCTCAGAGGAAACAGGTGGTATTTCTATTACCTACAATGGGGTCTTCAAGCATGACTTGACGATTGAAGAATTTGAAGCAGAGCTACGAACAATTCTTTTGCCAGTTGTTGAGGAGAAAGCCAGTTTCAAGGACCGTTTTCTAGGAGGTTGGAAATATGAGAAAAAATAGTCTATATATCATTTCATCTCTCTTTTTTGCTTGTGTCTTATTCATTTATGCAACGTCGACCAACTTTCAAAATAGCAATACCGCAAGGCAGGTCAAATCAGAAACCTACACCAATACGATAGCAAATGTTCCTATCGATATTCACTATGATAATAGTCAATACTTTATTAGTGGTTTTGCTTCAGAAGTTTCAGTTGTGCTGACAGGTGCCAATCGTGTGACTTTGGCCAGCGAAATGCAGGAAAGTACTCGTAAGTTTAAAGTCACTGCTGATTTGACGGATGCCAGTGTTGGAACGATTGAAGTTCCCTTGAATATTGAAAATCTTCCAAGTGGATTGACCGCTGTGGCAACGCCTCAAAAGATCACAGTGAAAGTTGGGAAGAAGGTTAAGCGAGATGAGATGATTGTTGTTCCGCAAGTTGACCAAAGCCAGATTGATCCCAAGTTACAAATTGATAGTGTAACTGTGTCAAATGAACGAGTTTCTGTCACAACTGACCAAGAAACATTAGCTAAGATTGACAAAGTTATTGCGCTTTTACCAACTAGTGAACGCATAACAGGTAATTACAGTGGTTCAGTACCTTTGCAGGCAATCGACCGCAATGGTGTTGTCTTACCGGCAGTTATCACTCCGTTTGACACAACAATGAAGGTGACTACAAAACCTGTGACACCAAGTTCAAGCACATCAAATTCAACTACAAGCAGTTCGTCGGAGACATCTTCGTCAACGAAAGCAACTAGTTCAAAAACGAATTAAAAAATAGGAAAAGGATTTTATAAAAATGGGTAAATATTTTGGGACTGATGGAGTCCGTGGAGAAGCTAACGTAGAATTAACGCCGGAATTGGCCTTTAAGTTAGGACGTTTTGGAGGCTATGTCCTTAGCCAACATGAAACGGAAGCACCGAAAGTTTTTGTAGGACGTGATACACGTATTTCTGGGGAAATGCTAGAATCAGCCTTGGTGGCAGGTCTTCTATCAGTAGGGATTCACGTCTACAAACTCGGTGTTCTTGCGACGCCAGCAGTAGCTTACTTGGTTAAAACTGAAGGAGCAAGTGCAGGTGTCATGATTTCTGCTAGCCACAATCCAGCCCTTGATAATGGAATCAAGTTCTTTGGTGGGGATGGCTTCAAACTAGATGACGAAAAAGAAGCAGAAATTGAAGCCTTGCTAGATGCTTCGGAAGACATTCTTCCTCGTCCAAGTGCAGAAGGTCTAGGTACTGTAGTTGATTATCCAGAAGGCTTGCGTAAGTATGAAGGCTATCTTGTTTCAACTGGAACTCCTCTTGAAGGAATGAAGGTTGCCTTGGACACAGCAAACGGTGCAGCGTCTACAAGTGCCCGTCAAATCTTTGCAGACCTTGGAGCTCAATTGACTATTATCGGGGAAACACCAGATGGTCTTAATATCAACCTTAATGTTGGTTCAACCCACCCAGAAGCCCTTCAAGAAGTGGTCAAAGAAAGCGGATCAGCTATTGGTTTAGCCTTTGACGGAGACAGTGACCGCTTGATTGCTGTTGATGAAAATGGGGATATCGTTGATGGTGACAAGATCATGTACATCATCGGGAAATACCTTTCTGAAAAAGGACAATTGGCCCAAAACACAATTGTGACAACTGTTATGTCTAACCTTGGTTTCCACAAGGCCTTGGACCGCGAAGGTATTAACAAGGCAGTTACTGCAGTTGGCGACCGCTATGTTGTGGAAGAAATGCGAAAATCAGGCTACAACCTTGGTGGTGAACAGTCTGGTCACGTTATCTTGATGGATTACAATACCACAGGTGATGGTCAATTATCTGCTGTTCAATTGACCAAAATCATGAAGGAAACTGGTAAGAGCTTGTCAGAGTTGGCAGCAGAAGTAACCATCTATCCACAAAAATTAGTTAATATCCGAGTGGAAAATGCCATGAAGGAAAAGGCTATGGAAGTGCCAGCTATCAAGGCTATCATCGAGAAGATGGAAGAAGAAATGGCGGGGAATGGCCGTATCCTTGTTCGTCCAAGTGGAACAGAACCCCTCTTGCGTGTCATGGCAGAAGCGCCTACAACAGAAGAAGTGAACTATTATGTTGATACCATCGCAGACGTAGTTCGAGCTGAAATTGGGATTGACTAAATCCTAGAAAACTAGATGAAAATAAAAAATTATGGTACAATAGCTTATAATATTGTAGCCGAGGGAGAAAGACATGAATCTTAAACGTGAACAAGAATTTGTTAGTCAGTATCATTTTGATGCGCGTAATTTTGAATGGGAAAATGAAAATGGAGCTCCTGAAACTAAGGTGGATGTGAACTTCCAATTGATTCAACATGATCAAGAAAATCAAGTGACTTCCCTGATTGTTATCTTGAGCTTTATGATTGTATTTGATAAATTTGTCATCAGTGGAACTATTTCACAGGTGAACCATATCGATGGTCGTATTGTTAACGAACCAAGTGAATTGAACCAAGAAGAAGTTGAAACCTTGGCTCGTCCATGTTTGAACATGCTCAACCGTTTGACTTACGAAGTGACCGAAATTGCATTAGACTTACCAGGAATCAATTTGGAGTTCTAATATGAAACTAGCTGTTATCACAGATTCTTCTGCTTATCTCAGTGCAGAGACCGTGCAAAGAGAAGATTTATTTGTCTTGGACATTCCTGTCAATATTGATGGCGAGGAGTATGTCGAAGGCATCAATCTGTCTGCTGAGGAATTTTACCAAAAAATGGCTCAGGCTTCTGAATTGCCTAAGACTAGTCAACCAAGCATTGCCAAGTTAGATGAGATTCTAACTTCGCTCAAAGAACAAGGCTATACCCATGCCTTGGGACTTTTCCTATCTTCTGGAATTTCAGGTTTTTACCAAAATATCCAGTATATGGTTGATGACTATGAAGGCTTAACCATTGCTTTTCCAGACACTTTGATTACAAGTGCTCCTCTGGGTATCATGGTTGAAAGCGTCTTTAACTGGCGTGATCAGGGAGATGATTTTGCCAGCATTCAGGATAAGCTAGCTATTCAAATCAGCCGTACGTCAGCCTTTATCATGGTTGATGATTTGGACCATTTGGTGAAGGGGGGACGCCTTTCAAATGGGGCTGCCATTTTGGGCAATTTGCTTAGCATTAAGCCAATCCTTTATTTTAACGACCAAGGTGTGATTGAAGTTTACGAAAAAGTTCGTACGGAAAAGAAAGCAACCAAGCGCTTAATTGAAATCATCAAGGATGCCACAACTTCAGGCCAATACCGAGTCATTGTTATTCATGGTAATGCTCTTGAAAAGGCTGAGGAATTGCGTCAGCACTTGCTTGATTCTGGAGTGGGTTCAGATGTTTCACTTGCTACATTTGGTAGTGTCATTGGAACCCACCTAGGAGCAGGAAGCATTGCTCTGGGTTATATTCCAGTGATTTAGTTGGAGCTTCTAGGCTAGTTAAGAAATCTTATATTATAGCAATTGAACACGCCTGGAACCCTGTGTGAAAAAGCTAGTTCTTTCAAGGAGTAGACAATCCTTGATCAGAACTCCTATTTTCACTTTGTGTTCTTACAGGCTTTGTATCTTGGAAATTGAACATGGACTATCTGCCTCTTGAAAAAGATGCCTGTCTTGCCTATCATGGAAAGTCAGCGCCATTCCCTATTTTTCATGGGCAGCTAAGGTTCTTTGTATATTAGACAGGAGTAGAGATGAGTATTCGAGTAATTATTGCTGGTTTTAAGGGAAAGATGGGGCAAGCTGCTTGTCAGATGGTCTTGGCTGATCCAGACTTGGACTTGGTAGCAGTTCTGGATCCTTTTGAGTCTGAGCCAGAATGGCAAGGAATTCCTGTTTTCAAGGATAAGGCTGATTTGGTCGGTTTTGAAGCGGATGTCTGGGTAGATTTTACAACTCCAGCTGTTGCCTATGAAAATACACGCTTTGCTCTTGAAAATGGCTTTGCTCCAGTAGTTGGAACAACAGGTTTCACGAGTGAAGAAATTACAGAGCTAAAAGAATTTTCTCGTGCCCAAGATTTGGGTGGCTTGATTGCTCCTAACTTTGCCTTGGGTGCTGTCTTGCTTATGCAATTTGCAACGCAAGCTGCCAAATATTTCCCACATGTGGAGATTATCGAGCTCCATCATGACAAGAAAAAGGATGCTCCGAGTGGAACAGCCATTAAAACAGCTGAGCTGATGGCAGAGGTTCGAGAGTCTATCCAGCAAGGTGCAGCAGATGAGGAAGAGTTGATTGCTGGTGCTCGTGGTGCTGACTTTGATGGCATGCGGATTCACTCAGTTCGTCTACCAGGTTTGGTAGCTCATCAGGAAGTCATCTTTGGTAATCAAGGAGAAGGATTGACCCTCCGTCATGACTCCTATGATCGTAGCTCCTTCATGACAGGGGTGAATTTGGGAATTAAAGAAGTTGTCAAGCGTCATGAGCTTGTCTATGGATTAGAACACTTATTATGAGATTAACGCAAATGCCTTCTGAATTTCAGAAGGCTTTACCAGTATTAGAAAAAATCAAAGAAGCAGGCTTTGAGGCCTATTTTGTTGGAGGTTCTGTTCGAGATGCCCTTCTCCATCGCCCTATCCATGATGTGGATATTGCGACGTCTTCCTATCCAGAGGAGACCAAGCAGATTTTTACGCGAACAGCCGATATCGGAATCGAGCATGGAACCGTCTTGGTTTTAGATGGGGATGAGGAGTATGAGGTAACCACTTTTCGGACAGAAGATGTCTATGTGGACTATCGCAGACCCAGTGCGGTTTCTTTTGTTCGCTCGCTAGAAGAAGATCTCAAACGCCGTGATTTTACAGTCAACGCCTTTGCCTTGGACGAGACAGGGGAAATCATTGACTTGTTCCATGGGCTAGAAGATTTGGAAAAGCAAGTCTTACGAGCAGTTGGAGTGGCAAGTGAGCGTTTTAACGAGGATGCTCTGCGGATTATGCGTGGTTTCCGTTTTCAGGCCAGTCTTGGCTTCGAACTTGAGCCAGAAACCTTTAAAGCTATGAAGACCTTGACGCCACTTTTGGAGAAAATTTCTGTAGAGCGTACCTTCGTCGAGTTTGATAAACTCTTGCTGGCTCCATTTTGGAGAAGGGGTTTGGCTTCCATGATTGAGAGTCAAGCTTATGACTATCTCCCTGATATGGCAGCTAGCCAGGACAAGCTCAACAGACTGTTTGATTTGGAGACTGATTTCACCTTTGAATCTTCAGAGCAAGCCTGGGCGGCTCTACTGTGGGCTTTGGAGATTGAAAATGCACAGCCCTTTTTGAAGGCTTGGAAGACCTCACGCCAGTTTGCCAAGCAAGTTCAGGATTTACTGACTATTTTTGCCTTGCGTGAAAAGGGAGAATTGAGCAAGCGCGATTGTTATCGTTTTGACTTGGATTTACTTTTACAGGCTGAAAATCTTCGACGGGCTCAAGGGAAACCAGTCAATTCGCAAGTCATCACAGAAACCTACCAGAGCTTGACCATCCATGATAAGAAAGAAATTCAGATTAATGGTGGTATTTTGATCAAGGAATATGGCTATCAGCCGGGACCAGACTTGGGAGAGATTTTAACAGAGATTGAATATGCCATCGTAGATGGAGAATTGGAAAATGATCGACAAGCCATCCATGCTTATCTGAGGGAGAAAAAATGAGTGATTTTATCGTTGAAAAACTAAGTAAATCCGTCGGTGATAAGACCGTTTTTAAGGATATTTCCTTTATCATCCATGACCTAGACAGAATTGGTTTGATTGGTGTCAATGGAACAGGCAAGACCACCCTTTTAGATGTTCTTTCTGGTGTTTCTGGCTTTGATGGGGATGTTAGTCCTTTTTCAGCTAAGAATGATTACCAGATTGGTTACTTGACTCAAGATCCTGATTTTGATGATAGCAAGACGGTCTTGGATACGGTTCTATCCAGCGACCTCAAGGAAATCCAACTCATTCGTGAGTATGAACTCCTCATGCTCAACTATAGTGAGGACAAGCAGGCGCGTTTGGAACGTGTCATGGCTGAAATGGACTCACTTCAAGCTTGGGAAATTGAGAGTCAGGTAAAGACCGTCCTTAGCAAGCTGGGTATTCAGGACTTATCTACTCCTGTTGGGGAATTGTCAGGTGGTTTGCGTAGACGGGTTCAATTAGCCCAAGTCCTTCTTGGCAACCACGACCTCTTGCTTTTGGATGAGCCGACCAACCATCTGGATATTGCGACCATCGAGTGGCTGACCCTCTTTTTAAAAAATTCTAAGAAGACCGTCCTTTTTATCACCCACGATCGTTATTTCCTAGACGCTTTGTCAACACGGATTTTCGAGTTGGACCGAGCTGGATTAACTGAGTATCAGGGAAATTATCAGGATTATGTCCGCCTTAAGTCGGAACAGGATGAGCGTGATGCGGCTCTCCTTCACAAAAAGGAACAACTTTATAAGCAAGAATTGGCCTGGATGCGCAGACAACCGCAGGCGCGTGCGACTAAGCAACAGGCTCGTATCAATCGTTTCCATGACCTGAAAAAGGAAGTTTCAGACAGTACTGCTGAGACAGACTTGACAATGAACTTTGAAACCAGTCGAATCGGTAAGAAAGTCATTGAGTTTCAGGATGTTTCCTTTGCCTATGAAAACAAGCCTATTTTGCAAGATTTTAATCTCTTGGTGCAGGCTAAAGATCGTATTGGAATCGTTGGGGACAACGGTGTTGGAAAATCAACCCTGCTCAACTTGATTGCAGGAAGTCTTGAGCCAACTCAAGGACAAGTTGTGATTGGGGAAACTGTTCGCATCGCCTATTTCTCTCAGCAAATTGAGGGCTTGGATGAAAGCAAGCGTGTTATCAATTACTTGCAGGAAGTAGCAGAAGAGGTCAAGACCAGCGGTGGTTCTACGACTTCTATTGCAGAATTACTGGAGCAGTTTCTTTTCCCACGTTCGACGCATGGAACCTTGATTGAGAAGTTGTCTGGCGGCGAGAAAAAACGTCTTTATCTCCTCAAATTGCTCTTGGAAAAACCAAATGTTCTTCTCTTGGACGAGCCAACCAATGATCTGGATATTGCAACCTTGACAGTTTTGGAGAATTTCTTGCAAGGATTTGCGGGTCCTGTTTTGACAGTTAGCCATGACCGCTATTTCTTGGATAAGGTAGCGACTAAGATTCTCGCTTTTGAGGATGGTAAGATTCGTCCTTTCTTTGGTCATTACACCGATTACCTTGATGAAAAAGCCTTTGAAGCAGATATGGCCAATCAAGAGCAAAAGTCCGAAAAGGAGAAAGTCGTCAAAGTCAGAGAAGACAAGAAACGCATGACCTACCAAGAAAAGCAGGAGTGGGCAAGCATTGAAGGCGATATTGAAGCCTTGGAAAACCGTATCGCTGCTATTGAAGAGGAGATGCAGGCCAACGGCTCTGACTTTGGTAAGCTGGCTACTCTCCAAAAAGAACTGGATGAGAAAAACGAAGCACTCCTTGAAAAATACGAACGCTATGAATACCTAAGTGACTTTGATAGCTAGAAGAATAGAAAAATCCCGTCTCATGACAGGATTTCTCTATTCTTTTTTGGTTTCTTGATGAAAGATATTTTGCCAAGTTTCGTGGCGACGCCAGATACTGGTATGGACGATACCATCTAACTCATAGCAGATGAGTTTTGTTTTCTGACTGATGGAAGTGATTTGGATGTCCTTGATAGCAGAATTCAAGTCTTTTTCGGCTTTATAGGCCTCTTTATCCATCTGTTCTCCATCTTGGCGAATATAGACAAAATCGTCAGCCAAGAGTTCTTCCAGTTGATTTCCTTGGTCAATCAATTGTTCACGCATGAGCAATTTTTTATAGACATTGTCTAAAATTTCATCCTCAGGGATAGGTGCTGGCTCGATATGGACATCGGTATCAAAGATTCCAAAACGTTCCTCCAGCATAGACTCGACTTGATCCGCGATTTCATGACTCTCATAAACAGACAAGTCAGGATTCATCTCCAGCGTAATATCCAGGTAGATGTTGCTACCGTAGGTGCGACCTCTTTGGGACTTAACCTTGCTGATTTTGGGAATTTCCATAATGGCCTTTTGATAGTCTTCAAGTAGACGGTCATCAAAACCATCTGATAGACTAAAGGAAGACTCGATGAAGATATCATAGGCAGTTTTCAAGATAAAGAAAGTGATGATGATAGCGACCAGTTTATCCACAATGGGATAATTGAAACTGCTGGCCAGGATGGCAATGGTGGTTCCAAGTGAGGTAACAGCATCAGAAAGATTGTCCTTGGCGGCAGCCTTTAGTGCCTTGGAGTTGGATTTCCTACTGAGGCGAGTATTGTAGAGATAGACCACAAACATGATCGCTGCAGACATAATTCCTAGAGTTGCACCTAGAGGATCAATAACCGTTTCTTCCCGACTGAGAATCTTCTGAATGGTATCCCTTAGCACATCGAAACCGACATAGAACATGATGATAGAAGTAATCAAGCTTGCCAAATCTTCAATCTTCCAATGACCAAAACGGTGGTCACGGTCTGCAGGTTGGCGCGCCATACGAATCCCAATCAAGAGGGCAACATTTCCAATGATGTCCGAGACGTTGTTGAAACCATCTGCCACCAAACTGGATGAATGAAGAAGATGCCCAGTTGCTAATTTTGCTGCAGACAAGATCAAATAGGTCGAAATACTGATAATGGCTCCACGCTCAGCTAACTTGAGATTTGAGATAGATTGCTTCATTCAATTTCCTTTCTAGTCATATAGCATTCTACCATTATACTGGTTTTCAAGGGAAAATTCAAATGATATAGGCTTACGAGGTTGAAGCTAAGCTAGTTTTTTATAAGGAAATGTGGTAGAATTGAAGGGCAATATTTATTCGAAAGAGAGCTTGTAATGATAAATAAAAATATGGTCAGTAGGCTACTTAGTTTAAGTTTTTTATTTTTGCCATTTTTATTTTTTTATCTCTATATCTTATTTAGAGGTTTTGAATATCCTGTTGTAGATGATATAATGGTAAACCAAACCATATTATCTAGGGAAAATATGTTATTACCCTACATAGGAATTTTATTATCTTCAGGTTTAGTTTTGATTCAACAAATAGTTAGCAACTGGAATATTTATTTTATTTTTTTAGTTAGTATTTACTGTGTTAGTTTTAGCGTATATACAACATTTTTTTATAAGAAAAAACTGTATCTTTTGATTCCAATGGTGTTTTTAGCTCAATTGATACTTATTAAATATTTCTCTTTTTCCGTTATTGCATATTTGTCAGCTACAGCAGCTACTTTTTTACTATTTGATAAAAGATACATTTCAGGACTATCACTATTATTCATTGGTTTATCAATTAGACCTCAGATTATATCTAGCTTTATTTTACTGTTATTCCCTTTCCTGCTCTTTGAGTGGATATTTTCTAAAAAAAGAAAAGAAATTGTTTTATTATTTAGCGTCATTTTACTGATTTTTGCTTCCAATAAACTATATACACTAGGGAAAGCTGATGTACAGGAATATTTGACATGGAATGCCCTAAGTACGAATTTGAGAGATTATCCTGCTATTGATTATCAAAGACATGCGAATGAATTCGAAATTTTGGGCGTAAGCGAGAATGATCTGAATGTATCCACCTACTGGTTATTTGCTGAAAAAAAATCATTAAGCAATACTCTTTTAACAAACATTCAATCTGTTCGCTCCCTTTCAGAAAAATACTCGTTTAATCTGCCTAAGATGATATCAGATTTTTTTAAGAATAGTATTCTGACAACCTTCTTTTTAATGCTGATTAGTTGGTTTTTGATTTTTAAACCTAAGAAACTATACGGGTGGTTTGTACCTATTTTCCCTTTACTTTTAATTGGAGCTCTTTTTGTTAGACAGAGGGTAGTAGAGCGAGTATATATCCCTCTAATAGTATGTTTCTTATTAGTATTTATTTACTATGCTCGATCATTTTATGAAAAAAGAAGTTTATTTGATAATAGGAAGGTGTTTCTTAGCATACAAATAATGGGAATACTAGGAGGAGCAGTATGGATAAATAAGCTTGGACAAGAGCTGTATTGGTTTCCCTATATTCAATCGTCAGTAGTATCAGAGTACCAGTCTCTTATACAAAGGAATTCGAATAAGCTTATTGTTATCGGTGGATATAACACTTTGGTATCTTCACAGCCTACATTGTCAACATTTAAATTAAGATCCAATCAGTTAGTGACAAATACGACAACACTAGGAAATTGGCAAACCTTTTCTCCTCATTATTATCAACAAATGAAGAGATACGAAGTAGAAGAACCTGAAAATCTGTTATCTTCTGCAATCAACAATCAGAATATTCTCTTCTTTTGGTCCACTTCCTCAGGGAAGATGGATAGTGTTAAAAAAATTATGAAAGAGCATTATCAGAAGGATGTTTACTTTGAGGAAGTTGAATCTGTCACTTCAGATATGAGCGTTTATCGATTAAAATTAGGAACAGGAGGATAGTATGAAGAACCGAATTGGTTACATAGATATGTCTAAAGGTTTAGCGATTATATTAGTTATCATTGGACATAGTAGCTTCGTTCCAAATAATGCTAAGTTGCTTCTATATGCATTCCACATACCATTGTTCTTTTTCTTATCTGGTTTTACTTTGAATGTTAAAAAGTATGAAACTTTCACAGGCTATTGTTTAAATAAGATAAAGAGTTTAGTCATTCCTTTTTTCTTGCTAAATAGTTTTGTTTTCCTGTTTCAACTTTTTGTCATGTATCCTGATCAAGTTCTGAGTTTCAATATTATTCATTTTATAAAACAGTTACTGCTTTCAGATCGGTTGCATATTTATTTTCAATTATGGTTTTTGAATGTGATGTTTTTGGCTCATGTTTTCAGTTACTTTATTTTAAAGAGAAGATGGAATTTGGGTCAGTGGGTGATAATAATCCTATCTCTCCTGCTTTTAGTCTATCTTGGACAGAAGGTATATGAGAGGGAGTATTATTTAATTTGGAATATTGATTTAGTTCCTGTCGCTATGATTTTTATCTTGCTAGGAGTATGGACTAAGAATAATTTACATCAATTAGAAAAGTATTTTTCAATTTACTTTTTACCGATAGGACTTATTCTTACCAATTATAGTAGTAAACTAAACTATCGAGTGAGTGGCTATCAAATTGTTGATTTGTATTATCAGCAAATTGGAAATTATTTCTTATTTTACTTGGCAGCTATTTCAGGAATTTGGAGTGTTCTTATATTCTTTAAAACAATTCCAGAGAGTTCCATTATGAAATCAATCGGACAAAAAACATTGATTTATTATGGAGTGCATTCGCCGATAGTTCTGGTATTGGTAGAAAAATTAGTTAAAGAGTTGTCTGCTAAATATACTGGAATTTTTGTCAATCAATATATAACGACAATTTTTGTAGCCATATTGACAATTTGGGGCTGTGAATTGATAGTCAGGATGTTTAGAGGAACTAACTTTCCTTTTGGGTTAAAAAGATTAGGAGAAAAAGATGAGTAGACAAAAGCCAATTTTATATATAGTTATTCCATGTTATAACGAAGAGCAAGTCTTACCACATACTAATCCAATGTTTGTTGAAAAAATTGAACAATTAGTAAAGAAAGAAGAAATCCATCCTCTTAGTAAAATCATGTATGTAAATGATGGTAGTAAGGATCGGACTTGGGAACTGATTGAAAGTTATGCTAAAACCATCCCTTCTGTGGTTGGTGTATCGCAAAGTCGTAACAGAGATCATCAAAGTAGTGTACTTGCAGGTATGTATGAGGCCATTCAGTTTGCTGATATTGTCATTACCATTGATGCCGATGGACAAGATGATATCAATTGTATGGATAAAATGATTGAAGAATATAAAGGCGGTTCTGAAATTGTCTACGGTGTACGTGATAACCGTGATACGGACTCTGCTTTTAAACGAATTACAGCTGAAGGTTTTTATAAAGTTTTACGCCTATTTGGAGCAGAAGTCGTTTTTAATCATGCCGACTATCGATTGGTTTCTAAAAGATTCTTGAAGGAATTAGAAAAATTTACTGAAGTTAATCTTTTTCTTCGTGGTTTAATGCCTTTAGTTGGTTTTAAATACTCTTACGTTTCATATAAACGCCATGAACGAATTGCTGGTGAGAGCCATTATCCCCTATCTAAAATGCTTGGTTTGGCTATGGATGGTATTACTAGTTTATCAATCAAACCGATAAGGTTGATTACAAGTCTGGGAGTCCTGACATCACTCTTTAGTTTTCTATTGATTATTTGGGTTGTATGGAGTAAGTTTGCTGGTACGGTTGTGGCTGGTTGGGCAAGTACCTATGCAATAGTCAGCTTACTTGGTGGAGTTCAATTGATTAGTTTGGGCGTAATTGGAGAGTATACTGGAAAGATTTACCTAGAAACGAAACGTCGTCCTAGATATATTATCAGTGAACGTACTTTTGATAAGGATAGAATTTTGTAGAATCTTTACTCTTTGAAAACTTTTCAAAATTTGGTATAATAGAACTACTCAAGGGAGTAGCTGGCAGAAACCTGTGATAGTGTCGTCATTCCGAATTTTATACTGAGAAGTATGCTTTCCGGCACTATCTTAAACAGCGAGACTTGTTATGATTAACAGGTCTCTTTTTGTTTGTCGTGAAAATATACGATGAGGAAAAGAGAGTCTGTTTTGCACACAATGTCAAGGAGGAGACACATGTCAAAAGAACAAAAACGCCAAGCGTTTTACACTCAGAGCCCTGAAGAGGTTTTGAAGGCTGTGGATGCAACCGAGCAAGGTTTGTCATCAAGTGAGGCGGAAAAGCGCCTTGCCGAATTTGGGCACAATGAACTCGAAGAAGGCGAGAAACGATCAATACTGGTCAAATTCATCGAGCAATTTAAGGATTTGATGATTATTATCCTAGTTGCGGCAGCAATCTTGTCAGTCGTGACTTCTGGTGGGGAAGATATCGCAGATGCCATTATCATCTTAGCAGTGGTAATCATCAATGCTGCCTTTGGTGTTTACCAAGAAGGAAAAGCCGAAGAAGCTATCGAAGCTCTCAAATCCATGTCTAGTCCAGCTGCTCGCGTTCTTCGTGATGGTCATATGGCTGAGATTGACTCTAAAGAATTAGTACCAGGTGATATCGTCGCTCTTGAAGCTGGTGATGTGGTACCAGCAGACCTACGTTTGCTAGAAGCCAACTCTCTTAAAATCGAAGAAGCAGCTTTGACAGGTGAGTCTGTTCCAGTTGAAAAAGACTTGACAGTTGAACTTGCTGAAGACGCTGGTATTGGAGACCGTGTCAACATGGCCTTCCAAAACTCAAACGTGACCTATGGTCGTGGAATGGGTGTTGTTGTCAATACAGGGATGTATACAGAAGTTGGTCATATCGCGGGTATGCTTCAAGATGCGGATGAGACAGATACACCACTCAAACAAAACTTGAACAACCTTTCTAAGGTCTTGACCTATGCAATTTTGGTCATTGCCCTTGTTACTTTTGTAGTTGGAGTCTTTATTCAAGGAAAAAATCCACTTGGTGAGTTGATGACCTCTGTTGCCCTTGCCGTTGCAGCTATCCCGGAAGGACTTCCTGCTATCGTAACGATCGTTCTTGCCCTCGGTACTCAAGTTTTGGCAAAACGTAACTCTATCGTTCGGAAGTTACCAGCAGTAGAAACACTTGGTTCAACAGAAATCATCGCTTCTGATAAGACTGGTACGCTAACTATGAACAAGATGACAGTTGAAAAAGTCTTCTATGATGCGGTCCTACATGACTCAGCTGATGATATTGAACTGGGTCTTGAAATGCCCCTTCTTCGTTCAGTTGTCTTGGCCAATGATACGAAAATTGATGTGGAAGGCAACCTGATTGGTGACCCAACCGAAACAGCCTTTATCCAATATGCCTTGGACAAGGGTTACGATGTCAAAGGTTTCTTAGAGAAGTATCCTCGTGTAGCTGAGTTACCGTTTGACTCTGACCGTAAGCTCATGTCAACGGTTCACCCATTGCCAGATGGTCGTTTCCTTGTAGCAGTCAAGGGTGCGCCAGACCAACTTTTGAAACGTTGTGTTCTTCGTGATAAGGCTGGGGATATTGCTCCGATTGATGAGAAGGTTACAAACCTCATTCACACAAACAACTCTGAAATGGCTCACCAAGCCTTGCGTGTCCTTGCAGGAGCTTATAAGATTATCGATAGCATTCCAGAAAATCTCACTTCTGAAGAGCTGGAAAATGATTTAATCTTCACTGGTTTGATTGGAATGATTGACCCTGAACGTCCTGAGGCGGCTGAGGCTGTTCGTGTGGCTAAGGAGGCGGGAATCCGTCCAATCATGATTACGGGTGACCATCAAGATACTGCAGAAGCTATTGCCAAACGTTTGGGAATCATTGATGTCAACGATACAGAAGGTCATGTTTTAACTGGTGCTGAGCTCAACGAACTATCTGATGAAGCCTTTGAAAAAGTCGTTGGTCAATACTCTGTTTATGCCCGTGTGTCTCCAGAACACAAGGTTCGTATCGTCAAGGCTTGGCAAAAACAAGGTAAGGTCGTTGCCATGACAGGTGATGGTGTCAATGATGCGCCAGCTCTGAAAACAGCCGATATCGGTATCGGTATGGGAATCACTGGTACAGAGGTTTCTAAGGGGGCTTCTGACATGATTCTTGCAGATGATAACTTTGCGACTATCATTGTTGCAGTTGAAGAAGGACGTAAGGTCTTCTCAAACATTCAAAAGACCATTCAATACCTGCTTTCTGCCAATACTGCTGAAGTATTAACCATCTTCCTATCAACCTTGTTTGGTTGGGATGTCTTGCAGCCAGTTCATCTCTTGTGGATCAACTTAGTAACGGATACCTTCCCAGCAATTGCACTAGGTGTTGAACCTGCTGAGCCTGGTGTCATGAACCATAAACCACGTGGACGCAAGGCAAGCTTCTTCTCAGGTGGTGTTTTCAGTTCTATCATCTATCAAGGTGTACTCCAAGCAGCTATTGTTATGAGTGTTTATGGTCTTGCCCTTCTTTACCCAGTTCATGTGGGTGACAATCATGCCATTCATGCAGATGCCCTTACTATGGCCTTTGCAACCCTTGGTTTGATTCAGCTCTTCCATGCTTACAATGTCAAGTCTGTTTACCAGTCCATCTTGACAGTTGGTCCATTCAAGTCTAAGACCTTCAACTGGTCTATCTTGGTATCCTTCATTCTTCTTATGGCAACAATCGTCGTAGAACCACTTGAAGGAATCTTCCATGTAACCAAACTAGACTTATCACAATGGGGAATCGTCATGGCTGGAAGCTTCTCAATGATTATTATTGTCGAAATCGTTAAGTTTGTTCAGCGTAAACTTGGCTTTGATAAGAATGCGATTTAAGGGAGGTTCCTGATGTCAGCATATCAATTACCGACCGTATGGCAGGATGAAGCTAGTAATCAAGGAGCCTTTACAGGACTAAATAGACCAACAGCAGGTGCGCGTTTCGAACAAAACTTGCCAAAAGGAGAACAACCTTTTCAACTTTATTCGCTGGGAACACCAAATGGTGTGAAGGTCACTATATTATTGGAAGAATTACTAGAAGCTGGTTTTGAGCAAGCAGCTTATGACTTGTATAAGATTGCTATTATGGATGGGGATCAATTCGGATCAGACTTTGTGAAGCTTAATCCAAATTCCAAGATTCCAGCCTTATTGGATCAGTCAGGTACTGAAGATGTAAGAGTCTTTGAGTCTGCTCATATTCTCCTTTATCTTGCTGAGAAATTTGGAGCCTTTTTACCAAGAAATCCTATGGAAAAGGTAGAAGTTTTGAATTGGTTATTCTGGCAAGCAGGTGCTGCACCTTTTCTAGGTGGGGGATTTGGACATTTCTTTAATTATGCCCCTGAAAAATTGGAATATCCAATTAATCGTTTTACGATGGAAGTGAAACGCCAGTTGGATTTATTGGATAAGGAATTGGCTCAGAAACCTTATATTGCAGGCAATGACTATACGATTGCAGATATTGCTATCTGGTCTTGGTATGGACAGTTAGTTCAAGGAAAACTTTACCAAGGTTCTGCAAAATTCTTAGATGCCTCAAGTTACCAGAATTTAGTAAAATGGGCAGAAAAAATTGCCAATCGTCCAACTGTTAAGCGTGGCTTGGAAGTAACTTATAAAGAAATCAAATAGCAAAAAAGTCATCTTCGGATGGCTTTTTGCTACAGTTGAGGGAAAGGGCTTGCAGTTATCAGCTTTTGTGCTATAATTGCTATAATATAGTAAAGATCAAGAGGAGTGTGAGGAAGTGGAAAAGAAAATTGTGAAGGATATTTTGTTTTTATCTCAGGTGTCTCAGCAGGCAAGTCAGGAAGACCTTTATCTTGCCAGAGATTTGCAGGATACACTCTTAGCAAATCGTGAGACTTGTGTTGGTCTAGCTGCCAATATGATTGGGGTGCAGAGGCGCGTGATTATCTTTAATCTTGGCTTGGTTCCCATGGTCATGTTTAATCCAGTGCTCCTGTCCTCTGAAGGACCTTATGAGACAGAAGAATGCTGTTTGTCCTTAGTAGGTGTGAGACCTACTAAGCGTTATGAAACCATAAGGGTTGCCTATCGTGATAGCAAGTGGCAGGAACAGACCATTACCTTGACAGGATTTCCAGCTCAGATTTGCCAGCATGAACTGGATCACTTGGAAGGACGAATCATTTAGGAGGAAAGCAAATGAAACGAATAGTCTTTGAACTTATTTTTATCGCAACGACCTGGTATATATTTTTACCGCCCCTTAATCTAACCAGCTGGGAATTTCTCTTTTTCCTCTGTGGGCATTTGCTTCTTGTAGCAATCTTATTTGGCTTTGGCAAGGGAATAAATCTGGTCAAAACAGTTCATGTGCGCCACGGAAAGGCGGAAGCTGCCTTGAATTTAGAGAGTTTCAAAATCAATCGGTTAGGGAAAATTCTTTTAGCTTCCATTGGAGGAATTCTTCTCTTGGCAGCTTTGGTTTCCTTGGTGACTTCTAGCATTTTTCAGGCTAAAAATTATGCCAATGTAGTCACGGTTACGGAAAAAGATTTTACTGAATTTCCTAAGACTGATACCAGTAAGGTTCCTATTCTAGATAGAAGTACTGCTGAAAAAATTGGTGACCGCTACTTGGGTTCCTTAACGGATAAGGTGTCGCAGTACGTAGCGGCAGACACATATACCCAATTGACGATTGATGGGAAGCCTTATCGGGTTACGCCACTAGAATACGCAGACCCTATCAAATGGTTTAACAATCAGGCCAAGGGAATCGGCGAGTATATCAAGGTAGATATGGTAACAGGCAATGCTGACTTGGTGGACTTGAAGACACCAATCAAGTATTCGGATTCAGAGTATTTTAACCGCGATGTCAAACGTCACCTGCGCTTTAAGTATCCAACCAAGATCTTCAAGACTCCATCATTTGAGGTGGATGATGAGGGTAATCCTTTCTATGTAGCAACGGTTTACCAAAAGCAATTTGGACTTGCGGTTCCCCGTCCTGTTTCAGTCATCATCTTGGATGCCACAAATGGAGAAACCAAGGAATACAGCTTGGCTGAAGTTCCAGAATGGGTGGACAGGGTCTATCCAGCTGAGGAAACCATTGAGCAAATCAACTACAACGGCAAGTACAAGGATGGTTTCTTGAATGCCATGATTTCCAAGAAAAACGTGACCCAGACTACCAAGGGCTATAATTACTTGTCTATCGGTAATGACATCTATCTATACACAGGTGTGACATCAGCCAATGCAGATGAAAGTAATCTTGGTTTTATCCTTGAAAATATGCGGACAGGAGAAGTCACTAAGTACAGCTTGGCTTCTGCGACAGAAGAATCAGCCCGTGAATCAGCCGAAGGTGCTGTTCAGGAGAAATCCTACAAGGCAACCTTCCCAATCCTCATCAACCTCAATGACAAGCCTCTCTA
This sequence comes from Streptococcus mitis SK579, assembly GCF_000257905.1. Classification (GTDB taxonomy): domain Bacteria; phylum Bacillota; class Bacilli; order Lactobacillales; family Streptococcaceae; genus Streptococcus; species Streptococcus mitis_L. Next base: position 96,750 of record NZ_AJJL01000051.1, on the reverse strand, counting down.
CATCATGGGCTTGAAGGACAATGCTGGCTTGGTCAAAGAGTATGCCCTGGTAGACGCAGTCGAGTACCAAAATGTTATCGTTGCTACGACAGTGGAAGAGCTGCTCAGCAAGTATGCCAATAAAAACGACCTTGAAATTGACAATGCAACGACAGAAAGTATCAAGGGTCTGGTAGCAGACCTCAAATCAGCTGTTATCAAGGGCGATACCGTCTACTTCTTTAAAGTTGATGGCAAGATATACAAGGTCAAGGCCTCAGTATCAGATGACCTTCCTTACCTTGAAAATGGTAAAGCTTTTGAAGGTCAAGTAGGAAAAGACAATTATCTCAAGACCTTTAAAGTCCAGTAATACTCTTCGAAAATCTCTTCAAACCACGTCAACTTTATCTGCAACCTCAAAGCTGTGCTTTGAGCAACCTGCGGCTAGTTTCTTAGTTTGCTCTTTGATTTTCATTGAGTATAAAAAAGGTTTATTTAAGAAATATATGTTATAATAAGGTAAATTAAGCCTAATGGAGGACAAAGAAATGGGTTTTTATGTGATGCTTGCTTCAATGTTACTCGGACTGCTCGCTTTGAAGATAGGTTTTTCTCTGTTTAAGGAGAAAAAAGATAAATTCTTATCTATCTTAACAAGCTTAGCTGGAATATCCCTTGTTCTCGTGGCTATCTGGTTAGGATGGCCAAAATAACCAAAGAAACCTCGCTCAAAACGAGGTTTTTTAGATGAATTTCTTGGTAGCGGCTAAAAAATATGCTACACTATTAATATGAAAATTTTAATCCCAACAGCAAAAGAAATGAACACAGACTTGCCAAGTATCGAAGATGCTCCTTTAAAACCAGAAAGTCAAGCTGTACTTGATGCCTTGACTCTCTATTCTGCTAGTCAATTGGAGAGTTTTTACAAAGTTTCAGCTGATAAGGCGGCGGAAGAATTTAAAAATATCCAAGCTTTGAAAAGGAAAACTGCTCAACACTATCCATCCTTGAAACTTTTTGATGGGCTTATGTACCGCCATATCAAGCGAGATAAGTTGACCGAGGCAGAACAAACCTATCTTGAAAATCATGTCTTTATCACCTCGGCTTTGTACGGTGTCGTTCCAGCCTTGTCACCTATGGCCCCTCACCGTTTGGACTTTTTGATGAAGTTAAAAGTTGCTGGTAAGACTTTGAAGAGCCATTGGAAGGCAGCCTATGATGAAGCTGTGACGCAGGAAGAAGTAATTTTTTCCCTCTTGTCGTCCGAGTTTGAGACTGTATTTTCTAAGGAAATCAGAGAAAAGATGGTAACCTTCAAATTTATGGAGGATAGAGGTGGACAGCTGAAGATTCATTCAACTATTTCCAAGAAAGCGCGTGGAGCATTCCTAACAACTCTGATAGAAAATCAAGTGCAGACGGTGGAGGAAGCTCGTGGCTTAAGCTTTGCAGGATTTAACTACCGAGAAGACTTGTCCCAGCCACAGGAATTGGTTTTTGTTAAGGAAGTATATATAAAAGAGAAAAATTCAAATTGAGAATCAACTTCTTTTTTTCTAAAATGTATGAAGTTGGTTAAAAAATCTTTAAAATTAGAAAAATGCATATTATCAGATATTGGAAAAATTTGATGATATGCATTTTATTTTTCTAGAGTATTTTGGAGATTTTATACTTTAATTTTACTAGGATTGAAAGAAAAAATTAGTCATTTCCTATCTTTTCTATTGCTTTATTGTCTATCATTTGTTATATTAAAAGTGTAATTATTTTTTATTTAATAACGTAAGTGTTACACTTTTTAGACAGAAAGGAGTATTTTTTTGAAGAGTAGATGTAAACGCTTACGTGTATAGTGAAAGGATTTAGGACTTAATGGATAAAGGATTGTTTGAAAAACGTTGTAAATATAGTATTCGAAAATTTTCATTAGGGGTTGCTTCTGTTATGATTGGTGCAGCTTTCTTTGGAACTAGTACTGTCCTAGCAGATTCTGCACAAACAGGTTCAACAGCAAATATGCCGGCAGATTTGGTTGCAGCTCTTGAAAATGCTAAAGAGGACGGTGGGCATGATTTTGAGGCACCAAAAGCTGGTGAAGACCAAGGTTCTCCTGAAGTAACTGAAGGACCAAAGACTGAAGAAGAATTGCTGGCAAAAGAAACTGCAACAAGCTCTGCAGCTTCAGATGCTCTTCCTGAAGAATTACGTGGGAAACTTGATAAGGTTGAAGAAAATGGCCACACTGCCTCAAAAGGAGAACTAGAAAAAGAAGATAAAAGCTTAGTTCCAGAAGATGTCGCTAAAACAAAAAATGGTGAATTAAACTATGGTGCGACTGTCCAAATTAAAAGCGCTGCAGGGCTTGGCACTGGTATCGTCATTGGAGAAAATCTCGTTTTATCTGTTTCTCATAACTTTATCAAAGATGTTCCAGATGGTAATAATCGTAAGGTAGCTGATAATGTTGAGAGTGATGGAGATGTCTACACAGTTTCTTATCAAGGGGCACCAGACGTCAAATTTAGTAAGAATGATGTAAAACACTGGGACCGTGAAGGCTTCCTCAAAGGATATAAAAATGACTTGGCAATCGTTAAGCTTCGTACACCTCTTGCAAATGCACCTGTTGAGGTGACTGACAAGCCTGCGACAACTAAAGTAGGAGATAAGGTCCATGTATTTGGATATCCAAAAGGAGAACTTGATCCGATTCTGAATACAAGGGTTGAGGACATTAACAATCACGGAGAAGGTGTTCGTGGAATTAGCTATCAAGGAAGTGAACCAGGTGCCAGTGGTGGTGGTATTTTTGATGAAAATGGGAAATTGATTGGTATTCATCAAAATGGTGTCTCTGGTAAACGTAGTGGAGGTATTCTCTTCTCACCTGCTCAGCTAGAGTGGATCCAAAACTATATCAAGGGTATTGAAACAAGGAAACCAGCTGGTCTAGATGCTCTCGATAAACAAGTGGAAAACAAGGAAGACAAACCAAAAGAGGATAAACCAAAAGAAGAAAAACCAGCTGACAATAAGCCGGCAGAAAACAAACCAGCAGAAAACAAACCAGCAGAAAATAAACCTGCTGAAAACAAGCCAGCTGAAACTAAACCGAGTGAATCAAAAGAAGTCACTCCAGAATGGAAAACAGTTGAAAAGAAAGAACAACAGGGAACAGTAACTGTCCGCGAAGAAAAAGGAGTTCGTTACAACCAACTAGCTTCAACTGCTCAAAATGACAATGGTAAAAAGCCAGCCTTGTTTGAAAAAGATGGTTTGACAGTAGATGCTAATGGGAATGCTACCGTTGATTTGACCTTTAAAGAAGAATCCGAAACAGGCAAATCTCGCTTTGGTGTTTTCATGAAATTCAAAGACACTGACAACAACGTTTTTGTAGGATATGACCAAGGTGGATGGTTCTGGGAATACAAGACAAATGGTAGTGGACTTTGGTACCAAGGTAATCGTGTTGCAGCTCCTGTTAATGGCTCAACCAACCACTTGACGATTAGTCTCAAATCAGATGGACAACTGAATGCAACTAATAATGATGTGAAACTTTTTGACACAGTGACCTTGCCATCTGCAGTAAATGACAAACTAAAAGATGAAAAGAAAATTGTTCTTAAAGCTGGAACCTACAATAGTAGTGAAAGAACAATTGTCAATGTCAAAACTGACAACCAAGAAGGAGTTAAAACAGATCAAGAATCCACTAAAAAAGAAAAGGGCGATACAGTAGATGATAGCAATGTAAAATACGACACTATTCAATCCACAGTATTGAAAGCAGTTATCGACCAAGCCTTCCCACGTGTGAAAGAATATGTTCTAAATGGGAACAAGCTCTCAGGACAAGTGCAACCAATTAATCAAGTGGTGATTAACAGGCACGCTGTGACTCCTGAAGTTACCTATAAAAAGGTTAATGCAACGACTGCTGAATATGAGATGAAACTCCGTGATGAGAAAAATCTCATCAATGCAGATATGACCGTTCGTTTGCAAGTAGTGGATAACCAACTTCACTTTGATGTGACTAAGATTGTCAACCATAACCAGGTAACACCAGGACAGAAGATTGATGATGAACGTAAATTACTTTCTTCAATCAGCTTCCTAGGAAATGCCTTGGTATCTGTTTCAAGCGATCAAGCAGGAGCTAAGTTTGATGGGGCAACCATGTCAAACAATACTCACGTCAGTGGTGATGACCATATCGAAGTAACAAATCCAATGAAAGAATTAGCCAAAGGCTATATGTACGGATTTGTTTCAACAGATAAACTCGCTGCTGGTGTATGGAGTAACTCACAAAATAGCTATGGTGGTGGTTCTTACGACTGGACACGTTTGACAGCTTATAAGAATACGATTGGCAATGCTAACTACGTGGAAATTCATAGCTCTGAATGGCAATGGGAAAAAGCCCACAATGGAGTTGTCTTCCCAGCATACACTCAAGAACTTCCAAGTGCAAAAGTTGTCATCACTGAAGATGCCAATGCTGATAATAAAGTAGACTGGCAAGATGGTGCAATCGCATACCGTAGCATCATGAACAACCCTCAAGGTTGGGAAAAGGTTAAGGATATCACAGCTTACCGTATCGCTATGAACTTTGGTTCACAAGCCCAAAACCCATTCCTCATGACCTTGGATGGTATCAAGAAGATTAACCTTCATACAGATGGTCTTGGTCAAGGTGTACTTCTTAAGGGATACGGAAGTGAAGGACATGACTCTGGACACTTGAACTATGCAGACATCGGTAAACGTATTGGTGGTGTTGAAGACTTTAAGACTCTTATTGCGAAAGCTAAGAAATATGGTGCCCACCTCGGTATCCACGTTAACGCTTCAGAAACCTATCCTGAGTCTAAATATTTTAATGAAAATATTCTTCGTAAAAATGCAGATGGTAGCTACAGCTACGGTTGGAACTGGCTTGACCAAGGTATCAATATTGATGCTGGTTATGACTTGGCTCATGGGCGTCTAGCTCGTTGGGAAGAATTGAAGAAAGAGTTGGGTGAAGGCCTAGACTTCATCTACGTCGACGTTTGGGGTAACGGTCAATCAGGTGACAACGGTGCCTGGGCAACTCACGTTATTGCGAAAGAAATTAACAAACAAGGTTGGCGCTTTGCTATTGAGTGGGGCCATGGTGGTGAATATGATTCCACCTTCCAACACTGGGCAGCTGACTTGACCTACGGTGGCTATACAAATAAAGGTATTAACAGTGCCATCACGCGTTTTATCCGTAACCACCAAAAAGATTCTTGGGTTGGTGACTACAGAAGTTATGGTGGTGCAGCTGACTACCCACTTCTAGGCGGTTATAGTATGAAGGACTTTGAAGGATGGCAAGGACGAAGTGACTATAACGGCTATGTAACAAACTTGTTTGCTCATGACGTTATGACTAAGTACTTCCAACACTTCACAGTCAGCAAATGGGAAGATGGCAAACCAGTAACCATGACTGACAATGGTAGTACCTATAAATGGACTCCAGAAATGAAAGTCGAATTAGTTGATGCTGCAAATAACAAGGTTGTGGTAACTCGTAAATCCAATGATGTCAACAGTCCACAATATCGTGAACGTACAGTAACGCTCAACGGACGTGTCATCCAAGACGGTTCAGCTTACTTGACTCCTTGGAACTGGGATGCAAATGGTAATAAGCTTGAAAGTGACAAGGAAAAAATGTACTACTTCAATACTGAAGCAGGTGCAACAACTTGGACACTTCCTAGCGACTGGGCAAATGGTAAGGTTTACCTTTATAAACTAACTGACCAAGGTAAGACTGAGGAAAAAGAAGTTGCCGTGAAAGACGGTAAGATTACCCTTGATCTTACTGCAAATCAGCCATATGTTCTCTATCGTTCTAAACAAACAAATCCAGAAATGTCATGGAGTGAAGGAATGCATATCTATGACCAAGGATTTAACAGTGAATCTTTGGATCATTGGAAGATTTCAGGAGATGCTTCTAAGGCTGAAATCGTGAAGTCTCAAGGTGCAAACCAAATGCTCCGCATCCAAGGTAATAAAGAAAAAGTTAGTCTCACTCAAAAATTGACTGGCTTGAAGCCAAATACTAAATACGCAGTCTATGTCGGTGTAGACAACCGTAGTAATGCTAAAGCAAGTATTACTGTTAATACTGGTGAAAAAGAAGTAACCAACTACACTAACAAGTCACTAGCACTTAACTATGTAAAAGCCTATGCTCACAATACTCGTCGAAGCAATGCAACGGTTGATAACACAAGTTACTTCCAAAACATGTATGCTTTCTTTACAACAGGTTCAGATGTATCAAATGTAACCTTGACCTTGAGTCGTGAAGCAGGCAATGAAGCAACTTACTTCGATGAAATTCGTACCTTTGAAAATGAATCAAACATGTATGGTGATGGTCACGACACTGCAACAGGTGTCTTCAAACAAGACTTTGAAAATGTCGGTCAAGGTATCTTCCCATTTGTCATCGGTGGTATCGAAGGCGTTGAAGACAACCGTACTCACTTGTCTGAAAAACATGGTCCATATACACAACGTGATTGGAATGGCAAGAAAGTTGATGACGTTATCGAAGGAAATTGGTCACTCAAGACAAATGGTCTCGTAAGTCGTCGAAACTTGGTTTACCAAACAATTCCACAAAACTTCCGCTTTGAAGCAGGCAAGACCTACCGTATTACATTTGACTATGAAGCTGGTTCTGACAACACTTATGCCTTTGTAGTTGGTAAGGGAGAATTCCAATCTGGTCAAACGAGCAATATGGAAGTGCATGAATTGCCAAATACTTGGACAGATTCTAAGAAAGCGAAACGTGCAACCTTCCTCGTGACAGGTGCAGAAACTGGTGATACATGGGTAGGTATCTACTCTACAGGCCATGCAAGTAACACTCGCGGAGACTCTGGTGGTAATGCGAACTTCCGTGGCTACAATGACTTCATCATGGACAGACTTCAAATTGAAGAAATTGTTTTGACAGGTAAGATGATGGCAGAAAATGCAGTCAAGAACTACCTTCCAACTGTTGCTATGACCAACTACACCAAAGAAACGATGGATGCTTTGAAAGAGGCTGTCTTTAACCTTAGTCAAGCAGATGATGATATTAGTGTAGAAGAAGCTAAAGCAGAAATCGCTAAGGTCAATGCTCTTAAAGATGCTTTAGTGATGAAGAAAACAGCTCTTGTGACAGATGACTTTGCAAGCCTAAGCGCTCCTGCTCAGGCTGGTGAAGGTCTTGCAAATGCCTTTGATGGCAATGTGTCAAGTCTATGGCATACATCATGGAGCGGAGGAGATGTTGGTAAACCTGCAACTATGGTCTTGAAGGAACCAACTGAAATTACTGGCTTCCGTTATGTTCCACGTGGTTCAGGATCAAATGGTAACTTGAGAGATGTCACTCTTGTTGTTACTGATGAAACAGGTAAGGAACATACTTTCAATGCAACCAATTGGGCTAACAATAATAAACCAAAAGATATTGACTTTGGTAAGACTATCAAGGCTAAAAAGATTGTTCTAACTGGAACAAGAACCTACGGTGATACAGAAAACCAATATCAATCAGCTGCAGAATTGATCTTCACTCGTCCACAAGTGACTGAAGCAGGTCTTGATACTACAGCCTATGAAGCAGCCTTGGCTAAAGCTCAGAAATTGACTGATAAGAGCAATCAAGAAGAAGTAGCAAGTGTTGTTGCCAGCATGAAATTTGCAACAGATAACCATCTCTTAACAAATAGAATGATTAAATACTTTGCAGATTATCTTGATCAATTGAAAGACCAAACACCTACTCCAGCTCCAGAACCGAAACCTGAAACTCCAACATCAAGCAAGGGTGACCAAGTAGCACCAGTCGTTGAAACTCCGGAATTCACAGGTGGTGTAAACGGTGGCGAATCAGCTATCCATGAAGTTCCAGAGTATACAGAACCAATCGGTACAGCAGGAGATGAAGTGGCTGTAAAAGAGGTTCCAGAGTTCACTGGAAGTGTAAATGCGGTAGAATCAGCTGTACATGAAGTTCCAGAGTATACAGGTGTAATAGGAACAGCAGGTGACCAAGTAGCACCTACGGTAGACAAGCCAACTGAGGATGTTCGTATCCTATCAGATAAGGCTACAGGAGTTGTAGTTGCAGGGTTATCAAGAGATTTGACAAAGGATATGCACCTTCAAGTTCAAAAAGTAAGAGACCAAAGTCTACAAGGTATGGAATTTGATGCTTATGCTCTTCATTTGGTAGATAAGGATAATCATAAAGTTCAGCCGAAAGGTGCAGTCCTTGTTAGATTACCGGTTTCTGGTGAAGTGGCCGGGGTATACTATACTGCATCAGGTGAGGCAGTAAACTTTACAAATGGTCAGGGAACAATTGAATTCACAACCAGTCAACTAGGACATTATGCTGTTGTTTATAAACAAGTTTCTAAACAAGAGTCACCATCAACTGAAGAACCTGGAGCTAAGGCGCAGACTTCATCTACTGAGGAAGCAAGAGGTGAGGTACAGACTTCATCAACTGAGGAAGTTGGAGGTAAGGCACAAACTCCATCGACAGATCAATTCAATCAGAAGCAGCAGGATCCAGCAGTACAGGCATTTGAATATCAATCGGTTGATGGTTCTAAACCAGGAATGAAGATAGAAGAAGCAAAAGAAGAAATGAAGGCTAAACTTCCAGAAACTGGTACTAGCCAGTCAGATAAGCTCTTCTTCCTTGCCAGCCTCAGTCTAGCAATGTCTGCTCTATTTCTTGCAAAGAGAAAAGAAGATTAGAATATACAAGAGTTTTCATTAAAAGGGAGCTCAAACTCTCTGCTTGTTCTAGTGGAGAAAAAAGAATACCCAGAGAGGACCTCTAGGTCCTCTCTTTTTCTAAAGGGAAATGAGAACGTTTACGATTGTGAGCGTATGAAAGGAAATAGGAAAAAATGGGAAAACATTTTTTTGAGAAACGGTGTCATTATAGTATTCGTAAATTTACGATTGGTGCAGCTTCTGTTATGATTGGTGCCAGTATCTTTGGTGCTGGCATGGTTCAAGCAGCTGAAACAGAAGGACCTGCTGAGACAGAAGGAACAATAACACAGGCTCATCCTCTGGATAAACTGCCAGCAGATATAGCAGCAGCAATTGAAAAAGCAGAAACTGCTACTACGACGGAGGATACTGAAATTCAACCAAGTGAGACAGAAAGTCAGCCTGAAAATACTGGAGAAACAGTTACAAAACCAACTGAAACTCCTGCTCCTAAGGAAGAAACAACTCCAAAACCAGCAGAAACTCCCAAAGAAGAAGTAGCTCCAGCAGCTAAACCTGCTGAAAAGCCAGTGGCCAAAGATTTGGTCGAAACTCCAGATGTCAATCATTTAGAAAAAGCTTCTGCTACAGCATCAAACCATGAAGCAAACACACAGTACACAGCAGAAAAGGCAATTGACGGAAAACCTGATACTCGCTGGGCTACTGATCAAAATGTTGAAAAACCAACCATCGAATTTACACTTGAAAAGACAACAGTGATTAAGCATGTGGAGATTGATTGGGATCGCCGTGTTCGTGGTGAAAAAAATGATCCAAATATCAAGTCATGGAATCTTTATTATGCTGGCCAGGATGATGTGAATGGATCAGGAGTTAAAGAATGGAAGTTAGCTTATCAAAGAACAGGCACTCCACTTCTTGATGAAAAAGTTGATTTGAAAGAGGCTATTCAAGCCAAGTACCTTAAACTTGAAATCACAGATTACCAAGCTGGTACTATGAACTGGAAAAATGTTGGTATTCAAGAAATTCGTGCCTATTCAAACATTCCGGATGCAAGCAAACCAACAGATATTCGTCAGGTGACAGAACTAGAAGTTGCTAAAGATGGAAAATCTCTAGTATTACCTAAATTACCGGGTGAAGTGAGCTTGATTGGTAGCAACAAACAGGGTGTTGTTGATCTCAATAACAAAATCTACAAACCTCTAACAGATCAAACTGTTAAGGTCATGGTCCAACAAGTCAAAGATACTCATACCTTCACAAAAGAATTTGAAGTTCTTATTAAAGGCTTGCATGCAGACGAAGGCGTTGGAACTAAACCAGCAGTTGCACCAGCAGTTCAACAATGGTATGGAACTGAAGGAAAAACTTCTATTACATCATCTACTGTTATTTCAGTCGGAGATTCTGGATTTGGTCAAGAAGCCAAATTCTATCAGACTGACCTTGAAAGTCGTGGCTTAGAAATTGCAACAGGCAATCAGACAGCTCAAAACCGTATTGAGTTTAAAAAGGTTGAAGATAAGGGCTATGGCAAGGAAGGCTATGGTATCACTGTAAAAGATGGTGTTATCACTGTAGAAGCTGCAACAAATGCAGGTGCCTTTTATGCTACACGTACACTTCTTCAAATGGGAGAAAAAGATCTACAGAACGGTGAGATCCGTGACTTCCCAAGCTTCAGCCACCGTGGCTTTATGCTAGACACAGGTCGTAAGTTTATCCCTTATGATACGCTTGTAGACATCATGCTAAACATGGCCTACTACAAGATGAACGATCTTCAGTTGCACCTAAATGATAACTATATCTTCCTAAAAGAGCACTTGGCAGGTAAGAACTTAAGTCCAGAAGAAGAACTGAAGTATGTTCTAGAGCATGCCAAGACAGGCTTCCGTGTGGAGACAGATATTGTTGGTAAGGATGGCCAAAAATTAACATCAGATGAGCACTATACCAAGGAAGAAATGCAAGAAATCATCAAGTTAGCAAAAGCTTTGCATATCAACCTTGTTCCTGAAATTGACACACCAGGTCACGCCCTTTCATTCGTTAAAGTTCGTCCAGACTTGATGTACAAGGGTCAACTTAGTGCGAGAAAACACAATGTAGAACGTGTAGCTATGTTGGACTTGGATAACAAGTACGAAGAAACACTTGCTTTTGTTAAATCAGTCTATGATAAACTTCTTGATGGTCCAGATGCACCCCTTCATGGCGTTTCTACCGTTCATATCGGTACAGATGAGTATTATGGAAGTCCAGAAAGTTATCGTCGCTATGTTAATGACCTCATCAAGTATATCAAAGGAAAAGGTTATACACCACGTATTTGGGGATCACTCAGCGCCAAACAAGGAAAAACGCCAGTTGATTGGAAAGATGTAGAAGTGGATATCTGGAGCCTTGGATGGCAACGTCCAGCAGCTGCAATTGCTCAAGGTGCCAAGATTATCAATATCACAGATGTTCCAACCTATAGTGTCCCAAGTGGTAGCAATAGCCAAACTGCTTATGGTGATTATGCAAATTATGAAATTCAATACAACCGTTGGACACCAAATGACTTCTCAACAGGTGGTGGCCCACGTCTAGAAGCTTCTAATCCTAATATCATTGGTGGTGGTCATGCTGTTTGGAATGATAATATTGACCTCCATGAAACTGGACTTACTTCTTATGATATCTTTAAACGTTTCTTCAAGAGTATGCAGTCTACTGCAGAACGCACTTGGGGTTCAGACCGTGCAGCTAAGACCTATGCAGACCGTATTCAACCAGCAAGTGTCTATGCACCACAATCTAATCCAGATAAGACCGTAGCTGAAGAAGATTTGTTTAAGATCAATCCTGATACTGTCAAAGATTACCTTGCTAAGAAAGTGAAGACAAGTGAAAAAGGATTGAATTTCGATAAAGACAGTACAATCGAAGGTCTAGTTGGTGACGCAGGACCAAGTCATGTCCTGAAAATGGATGTTACTGTAACTGGTGACGGTGAACAGACCTTCTCAACAAGTGGCAATAATCAACTTTATCTTGCAGATAAGGATGGCTACCTTGCCTATACTTTTGAACAATTCCATATTCAATTCAACAAGAAACTTGAAAAGAACAAACGTTATCAAATCTCTGTTGTAACGAAACCACAATCTACAGAAGTTTATGTAGATGGTGAAAAGGTTGAACGTATTGCAAATCCAGCTAATCCTCGTTTTGCTCATAATAGCTTGGTTCTACCACTTGAAACGATCGGTGGTTTCAAAGGAATCTTGCATAGTGCTGAGTTGTCAAATGAACCATTTGTAAATCCACGTTTGATTCCAAATGATCATTTTACAGTTTCTGCAACTAGTCAAGAATTACCAGGTACCAATGCAGAAGGTCCAGTAGAAAAAGCCTTCGACAATGATCCAAATACCTTCTGGCATTCAAAATGGTCTGGACATCAAGCACCATTCACAGTTGCTATGAACTTGAAAGCAAGTGAAAAAGTCAATGGTTTGACTTATCTTCCACGTCCAGGTGGTGGTAATGGTGTCGTGACATCTTATGAAATATATGCTCAAAAAGATGGTCAGATGGTTAAAGTTGCTTCAGGAACTTGGGAAAACAATGCCAAAGAGAAAACAGTGAACTTTGATGCAGTTGAAACGGATAAGGTAGAATTAAAAGTTCTAGCAGGTGTTGCAGGATTTGGTAGTGCCGCAGAAATTCAACTTCTGAAACCAGTTTCTACTAACAATGCAGAAGAGCCAGCTACTCCAAAAACACCTAAAGTTGAGGAAATGGGTGATGGTACAACTGAACTTGCTGATAACTTTGTAGCTAGCAAGCCAACAAGTGATGAAACAGTTGCTGCAGCAGCGAAAAGTCAAGATTACCTTAAGAAAGAGTACAAGGTCTTCCCAACGCCACAAAAAGTAACTTACGATGAGGGTGTTACAAAACTCCATAAACAAGTCAATCTTGTTATGGGGGACAATTTGGATGTCTATACTCGTAACCGCTTGAAGAGTGTTTTACAAGATCATCAAATCTCATACACAAGCAGTCAATCAGCAGTGGCAGGTGCTACCAATATCTACCTTGGTGTTCATGGTCAAAATTCACAGGCTGAAAAAGAAGTGTCTGGAATTTCTCAAGGACTCTTTGATAAGATTGATGCCTATGCCTTGTCAATCAAGAACAATACAATCTCTATCGTCGGTAAAGATACAGATGCTGTCTTCTACGGTTTGACAACTCTCAAACACATGCTTAATGAAAGTGAAGCTCCAGTCTTGCGTAACGTAACAGTTGAAGACTATGCTGAAATTAAGAACCGTGGCTTTATCGAAGGATACTATGGTAACCCTTGGAGCAATGCTGATCGTGCTGAGTTGATGCGTTATGGTGGTGACTTGAAGTTGACCCAATACTTCTTTGCACCAAAAGATGATCCATATCACAATAAGAAATGGCGTGAACTTTATCCAGAAGAAAAACTAGCTGAAATTCGTGAATTGGCGCGTGTCGGAAACCAAAACAAGACTCGTTATGTGTGGACCATCCATCCATTCATGAATAATCGTATCCGTTTTGGTAACGATGCTGACTACCAAAAAGACCTTGAAACTATTAAAGCTAAATTCACTCAATTGATGGATGTCGGTGTTCGTGAGTTCGGTATTTTGGCCGATGATGCCCCAAGTCCAGTTGGTGGCTACAATAGCTACAACCGCTTGATGAAGGACATGACAGACTGGTTGACTGAAAAACAAGCAACTTATGGTGGCCTTCGTAAGGAAATGATCTTTGTCCCAGGTCAATATTGGGGTAATGGCCGTGAAGATGAGTTGAAATCACTCAACGAAAATCTTCCAACTTCAACCTCTATGACCCTTACTGGTGGTAAGATCTGGGGTGAAGTATCCGAAAGCTTCCTCTCTAACCTTAAGAACAATCTGACTGCAGGTGGTAAGACCTATCGTCCAGTTTCTCTATGGGTCAATTGGCCTGTTACAGATAACTCTAAACAACACTTAATCTTAGGTGGTGGTGAGAAATTCCTTCATCCAAATGTTGATCCTAGTCTTCTTTCAGGTATCATGTTGAATCCAATGCAACAATCTGAGCCTTCTAAGATTGCCCTCTTCTCTGCAGCTCAATATGCATGGAAACAATGGAAGTCAGAAGAAGAAGCTAAGAAAGTAAACGATATTGCCTTCAACTTTGTTGAAAATGGTAAGTTTACAGATAGCGAAGCATCTCTTGCCTTCCGTGAGCTTGGTAAACATATGATCAACCAAAACATGGATGGTCGTGTTGTGAAGTTGGAAGAGTCTGTTGAACTTGCACCGAAATTGGCGGCCTTCATGTCTAAGTTGAAAGCTGGTCAAGATGTTGGTGCAGAGCGTGAAGACTTGCGTGCAGAATTTGCGAAACTAAAAGCTGCAGCTCAACTTTATAAAGCATCTGGTGATGAAAAGATGCGTGCTCAAATCCACTACTGGTTGGACAATACCATTGACCAAATGGATGCCTTGAGTGCTCTCCTTGATGGTACAGAAGCTATCAAAAAGAACGATTCTGCAAAACTTTGGGATAGTTACTATAAGGGCTTGAAACTCTACGAACAATCACAAACTTATACCTTCCACTATGTAGACCATGATGAAAGAGCTGAGTTGGGTGTGCAACATATCCGTCCATTCTTGCTTGGCCTTCGTGAAATCCTTGCAACAGAAGTTCAAAAAGCTTTGCATCCTGACCAAGTCATTAGTACCTTTATCACGAACCGTACAGGTGTAGAAGGCGGACTTGCTGAGGTGACTGATGGAGATTTGGGAACTCATGCATTGATCAAATCGCCAAACAGTATCAAGACTGGTGATTACATTGGCTTGAAATTTAACAAGGCTGTTCCACTCCAAAACTTGACCTTTGCAATGGGAACTCAAGCAAATCCTCGTGATACCTTTAACAATGCTAAGGTTGAGTACCTAAATGAAAATGATGAGTGGGTAACACTTTCAGAACCAAGCTACACTGGAAATGAATCTCTTATTAAATATGAAAAACTCAATATTCGTGCTAAGGCTGTTCGAATGATTGCGACTTCAGATCGTGATAATACTTGGTTTGCTGTAAGAGAAATTGCTGTTAACCGCCCTGTGGAAGTTACTCGTGCTAAACAGGCAGCTACTGTGACGATTAGTCCAAATCTGATGTACAAGTACAATACGACAGTTGGTCAGATTACAGACGGTCGTGACAATACTGAAGCCATGCTTGCGAATGCTGATCGAACTGATACAACTCCAGTAAATAGTTGGGTACAACTAGACTTAGGCGAAGTCAAACCTGTGACTAAGGTTCGTCTACACCAAGGTTCAGGAGATAAATTGGCAGAAGGTGTTCTTGAATATTCTGCAGATGGTAACTCATGGCAAGAATTGGATCGCTTGACTGGTGAGCAAACCAAAGAAATCGAAACTCCAATTTCAGCTCGCTATGTCCGTATTCGCAATACTAAGAACATCAACCTATGGTGGCGTATCGCTGACTTCTCAGTTGAAACACGTGCAGGCAATAGCCAATTGACTGATACAAACGTTGAAAACTTGAAGGCAACTCCAGTTGATGATAGCCTAGGCCGTTATAATATGCAAATTCCGAGCGGAACAAAACTTCCAGCTAAGAGTTACTTGGGTATGAAACTTGATCGTCTTCACCAAGCTGAACTCATTCAAGCAGTTGGTACAGAAAATCCATCCCTCAATTTGGAATACTCTCCAAATGCTCAAGAATGGTATCCAGCTGATCAAGTGACAGATAAGTCCTTGGTACGTTATGTTCGCTTGGTCAACAAGACTGATCAAGAACAAGCAGTAACAGCAACCTCTCTACTTGTTCAGACAAAAGAAGTTCAACCAACAACACTTGATTCTACATCAATGGGAATTCACCCAACATACGGTAGAAATGATGTCCGTAAGATTAAGAACTTGGATCAATTGTTCGATGGAGTTTACAATAACTTTGTAGAGTTTTCAGACTATGCTCGTAAAGATGGTCACATCACCTTGAAGCTTGGTAGTGAACGTGCAATCAAGAAAATTAGAGCTTACATTCAAGACGGTACTCAAAATTATCTTCGTGATGGTAAGATTCAAGTCAGTCAAGATGGTAAGACTTGGACAGATCTTGTGACAGTTGGTGATGGTGTTGCCAATGAAACACGTGATGATTCCTTGACAGATGGTTGGACACATGATTCTAAGATGCCAGGAAACCGCTATATTGAGGGTGAACTTTCAAGCCCAGTTAAAGCCAACTATCTCCGTGTTCTATATACAGCAGACTATAATGCTCGTTTTGTAGGCTTCACTGAGTTGGTAATCAATGATGGTGAATTTGTGAAGCCAATTAATGATCCAACTGTAGAAGGAAACAGCGGTGAAAGCCAAGGTAACCTCTACACCAACCTCGTAGATGGTAAAGTCTTGACCAGCTACAAGGCTGAGAAAGAGCAAGGTGAGCTTGTTTACCACTTGTCAGAACCGACAGATGTCAACCATATCCGACTTGTTTCAAGTCT
Organism: Streptococcus mitis SK579; assembly: GCF_000257905.1. Classification (GTDB taxonomy): domain Bacteria; phylum Bacillota; class Bacilli; order Lactobacillales; family Streptococcaceae; genus Streptococcus; species Streptococcus mitis_L. Next base: position 80,354 of record NZ_AJJL01000051.1, on the reverse strand, counting down.
TCCGAAAGGAGTGAAGGTCCGAGTATTGGCTCGAACTCTTAAATCAGATAAAAGAAATTCTTGGTCAGAAATAGGTGAGATTACCTCAAGCTTCCAAACATTTGCTGTCCGAGATAAATCTCCATTATTGGATGTGAAACTTGTTTGGGAAGGTGGCAAACCAGAGTTCTACGAAATGACGACATTCCACCAAGAATTTCCAGAAGAACCAGCCAAACCAGCTCCAACTACAAGTAAGGGTGATGAACCAGCTTCAGTAGTAGAAGTCCCAGAATTCAAAGGCGGAGTAAACGCAGTTGAGGCAGCTACCCATGAAGTTCCAGAGTATACTGAATCTATGGGAGACTCAAGCAAGCTACCATCACCAGTAGTAGAAGTCCCAGACTTCAAGGGTGGCGTAAATGGCACTGAAGCAGCTGTCCATGAAGTCCCAGAATATAAAGAAACAGCAAGCCCTCAAGCCACTCCAACAGAGGAAAACTTGAAAGATTCGGTTGATAAAGTCGATGGAGATAAGATGAGCAGTGGCAATAGTGATGTTGAAACTACTGTTGAAAAGTCCGATGAATTTGCAAGTGCATCAGTGAAAACAGATCAAGCACAAAAACAAGAACAACCACAAACATCGGTTGCTAAAGTTAAAGATCAACTTCCAGCAACAGGTGGAGAAGAATCAGCTACTTTAGCCTTGTTAGGTGGTCTTGGGCTAGTTCTCTCTGCCGTGTTTGTCAAAAAAGGGAAAAAGGATTAAGAATTCGAAAAAGAGTTATTCAATAATCCTAGATAAACATTAATGTCACAATAAAACCACACAGTGATTTCAGTATTGAGAATCATCAAGCTGAAAGCAATACTGTGTGGTTTTTGAATAGTTGATAGTTTCGGACCAGATTCTTTATCCATTGTTAAGCTTCTCGTTATAGGATGCGGCCTCAATATTTTTTGTTATATTAAAATCATAAAAAAGATTGCAATTTTTTGCTCATTTTGATATATTCAATATATATATAAAAAACAAACTTGATGCTTAGTTGTGTATTCTGAAGGAGGTTATTTTTTCTAAAAAGTAAACGCTTACTTAGTGTCAAGAAAAAGAAATGAGGATTTTAATGAACAAAAGACTTTTCGACAAACGTTGTCATTATAGCATTCGTAAATTTGCTATAGGTGTGGCATCTGTGATGATTGGGGCTAGTATATTTGGTATTTCAGCTGTACAAGCTGAGGAGGTGGCTTCATCCAATACTCAAACAGAAGGAACAACGATTCATCAAGTCCAACCTTTAGATAAGCTTCCTGATGATGTGGCAGCTGCTATCGCAAAGGCTGATGAGAATGGTGGACGTGAGTTCGTAAAACCAAAAGTTGAGACAACAGAAAACAATGAAAGTAAGGATACAGAGTCTGCTAAACCTGTTAATGAAGGTAACCATGAATTGGTTAGTCCTAAAGTTGAAACTCCGAATAAAGTAGGAGAAGGAAACGAAGCTGAGGAGAAGCAAAAATCTGAAGAGACAAAACCAAAGACTGTGGAAGATGGTCCGAAATCTACAGCAGCAGTTGAAACAGATGTAAAAGAGGATGCTAAGAAAACTTCAGAAAAGGATCAGGTAAAACCGACTGCAGATCTCAAATTTTCTTCTGAAAAAACGCAAGCGCTTTCTAAAGAGTCAAGTAAAGCGGATGTTGAAAAAGAGAAGCAGCTATTATCAGATCGAAAACAAGACTTCAATAAAGATTGGTACTTTAAACTAAACGCCCAAGGAGATTTTTCAAAAAAAGATGTGGATGTTCATGATTGGTCTAAATTGAATCTTCCACACGATTGGAGTATTTATTTTGACTTCGATCACAAGTCTCCTGCTCGCAACGAAGGTGGTCAGTTAAATGGTGGAACAGCTTGGTATCGTAAGACTTTTACACTGAATGAAGCAGACAAGAACAAGGATGTTCGTATCAATTTTGATGGTGTTTACATGGATTCTAAGGTTTATGTGAATGGTAAATTTGTAGGCCATTATCCAAGTGGTTATAATCATTTTTCTTATGATATTACAGAATTTTTGAACAAGGATGGCAGTGAAAATTCCATTACCGTTCAAGTGACCAATAAGCAACCAAGTAGTCGTTGGTATTCTGGTAGTGGGATTTATCGTGATGTAACCCTTAGTTATCGTGATAAAGTCCATGTTGCGGAAAATGGGAACCACATTACAACACCAAAATTAGCTGAACAAAAAAATAGCAATGTTGAAACACGAGTTCAAAGTAAGATTAAAAATACAGATAAAAAAGCTGCTAATGTCTTTGTGGAGCAACAGATTTTCACTAAGGAGGGTAAAGCTGTTTCAGAACTAGTTCGTTCTGAAACTAAGAGTTTGGCAGAAAATGAAACAACACAATTTAATCAGAATATCCTGGTTAATCAGCCAACTCTTTGGACAACGAAAAGTTACCATCCTCAACTTTATGTTCTAAAAACAAAAGTCTATAAAGAAGGCCAGTTAGTTGATGTAACAGAAGATACATTTGGTTACCGTTATTTTAACTGGACAGCTAAGGAAGGATTTTCTCTCAATGGTGAGAGAATGAAATTCCATGGGGTAAGTATTCACCATGACAATGGAGCCTTGGGTGCAGAAGAGAACTATAAGGCTACTTATCGTAAATTAAAACTTCTGAAAGATATGGGAGTGAACTCCATTCGTACCACTCACAACCCGGCGAGCCCTCAGTTGCTAGATGCTGCGGCGAGTCTAGGACTTTTGGTTCAAGAGGAGGCTTTTGACACTTGGTATGGTGGCAAGAAGACTTACGACTATGGACGTTTCTTTGATCAAGATGCGACTCATCCCGAGGCTAAGAAGGGAGAGAAGTGGTCTGATTTTGATCTTAGGACAATGGTAGAACGTGATAAGAACAATCCGTCTATTGTGATGTGGTCTCTTGGAAATGAGGTAGATGAAGCGAATGGTAGTCCTCGTTCTATTGAAACTGCTAAACGTTTGAAGGCTGTTATCAAAGCGATTGATACCGAGCGTTACGTAACCATGGGTGAAAATAAATTTAGTCGTGCGTCTACAGGTGATTTCTTGAAAGTTGCAGAAATCATGGATGCTGTGGGTATGAACTATGGAGAGCGTAATTATGAAGCTGTTCGTAGAGCTCATCCAGACTGGCTCATCTATGGTTCTGAAACTTCTTCAGCTACTAGAACGCGTGATTCTTATTACAATCCTGCTCAAATACTTGGACATGATAACCGTCCAAATCGTCACTATGAACAATCTGACTATGGTAATGATCGTGTTGGATGGGGAAGAACAGCTACTGAGTCATGGACTTTTGACCGTGATCATGCTGGCTATGCTGGACAATTTATCTGGACAGGAATTGACTATATCGGTGAGCCAACTCCATGGCACAACCAAGATAATACACCCGTAAAAAGTTCTTACTTTGGTATCATCGATACGGCTGGTTTACCCAAGAATGATTTTTACCTTTACCGTAGTGAATGGTATAGTGCTAAAGAAAAACCAACTGTCCGAATTTTACCACATTGGAACTGGACTGATGAGACACTTAGGGATCGTAAGATGCTGGTCGATGGAAAGGTTCCGGTTCGTACCTTCTCAAATGCAGCAAGTGTCGAATTGTTCTTAAATGGAGAGTCACTTGGTAAAAAGGAATTTACTAAGAAAACGACAGAAGATGGACGTCCATATCATGAGGGTGCTAAACCAAGTGAATTGTATCTTGAGTGGCTTGTGAAATACCAACCAGGCACACTGACTGCGATTGCTCGAGATGAAAATGGCAACGAAATTGCGCGTGATAGTGTGACAACTGCTGGGGAGCCAGCAAGAGTTCGTCTGACTAAAGAAGAGCATGTTATCACAGCAGATGGTAAAGATTTATCTTACATCCATTACGAAATTGTTGATGGAGAAGGGAATGTTGTTCCGACAGCGAATAATCTTGTTCATTTCAATCTCCATGGTCAGGGACAAATCGTTGGTGTAGATAATGGGGAACAAGCTAGTCGTGAGCGCTACAAAGCTCAAGCAGATGGAACATGGCAGAGACGTGCCTTCAATGGTAAAGGAGTTGTCATTGTAAAATCAACAGAAAAAGAAGGTAAATTTACTCTTTATGCAGATTCTGCTGGTTTAACATCTGATAGTGCAACAGTTGCAACCGTGTCTGGTAAGAAAGAAAACCGTCACTTTATAGCCTATGCTCCTGTAAAGGCCACAACTGATGTGAGTACCACTCCTGAACTACCACAAACAGTAACAGCTATTTATAGCGACGGCAGTGTTGAAGAAAAAGCTGTGACTTGGAAAGTGCCATCTGACTTGCTTACAAGTGCAGGTGAGAAAAAAGTATTTGGTAATGTAGAAGGTCTCGAAGCCAAGGCTGAAGCTCTTGTCAAGGTAGTTGCACTTGATAAGTGGTTGCCTAAGGTAGCGACAGTTCCAGTTGGTACAACGGCAGCTGATTTGGATAAAACGGTTACTGCTGTTTTGTCAGATGGTAGCTTGATTGATACAGATGTTGTGTCTTGGACCTTGAAAGATCCTGCTGCTTTGAACAAGGAAGGTGGACGAACTGAAGCAACTGGTAAATTGACAGATGACGATCGTGAAGTAACTGCAACCTTTATCGCAAGCGACAAGGAAACAGAAAGTACTGTTACAGGTCTCACGGTTGGAGATAAGACTCTTGAAAACTTTGAGCCTGGAAAGACTTATTACCGAGTATCCCTTCCTTACAGTGCTAAAATCCCAAGTGTTGGAGCACAGACTACAGGCTATCAGGTAACAGTTCAGCAAGCTTCTGCTGATAATGGATATCAGGCTTCTGTCTTCTTGAGTGACCAAAAGGGGGATTTAGTTCAAACTTACTTGATTCAATTCGTGAAGGAAGCACCTGCCTTGACACGCTTGGAAGTAAACATTGAAGGAAAAGAGAAGGCAACAGAAGACCAAGTTCTCCCTTATCATGTAATTGGGCATTATGAGGACGGTTCACAGACTGAATTTGCAGCGTCAGATGTCCACTTAGAAGCCAAGTCAGCTGATGGTGGTCATCTTGAGGTAAATGGACAGAACTTGTTGCTCTATACTAAGGGTCGTGTTACTCTAACTCCTCGTATTGACAATCAAACAGAAAAAACGCAATCTGTCGCAACTGAATTGGTGATTAAAGAAAATAAAGTAGAGAAGAAAATTGTCAAACTTCATCCAGTTTCTATCTCTACCGATATCAATCAGCAACCTAATTTACCTAGTCAAGTTGGAGCAGAATTTGATAAAGGCTTGCCTCGTAAGGTAGCTGTAACTTGGGACAAAGTAGCTGAAAAAGAATTGGGGCACTATCATAGCTTTACCCTTAAAGGACATGTAGAAGGTACAGATATTGAGGCTCAAGCAACGGTGACGGTAGAAGGCTTGCAAGTTGCAGAGGAAATCAGCCTTACTCTTCCTAAGGGTGAGACAGTTCAATTGCCAGCTAGTGTACGTGCTTACCATTCTAATGGAACCACTATCTACAAAGATGTGGTTTGGGATCAGGTACCAGCTAACTTTAGTCAAACTGAAGGGGTGTATGAAATCAATGGTCATTTAGTTGGTAGCAATCTGACCACCAAGGCTCATGTCCGTGTTTCTAGTCAAGTGGTTGCTGGAAATAATATCTCTAAACAATGGACAGGTTCCCAATTGCCAGCTGCCATTGTATCCAATACAGGAGGAGATGACTCAGCTAATTCCTTGAACGACCTGACTGTGTCAAGAACGTCGACAGATGCTAAAAATAGATGGACTACTTGGAGAACAAATACTGATAATGACTGGGCTTCTATCTTGTTTGGTAATTCAGGAGACTTGACAAAACGCTTTGTAGACAATCTATCAGTTGATTTCTATACTGACGGTGCAATCGGACTTCCAAAAGAATACGTTATCGAATACTATGTCGGTCAAGAAGTCCCAGATCTTCCAAATGATGTCAATAATGCCCAACGTGATAGCAATCATCCATTCAATAATACAGCTAACTGGAAAGAGGTGGAACACCTCAAAGCTCCAGGACAATTATCTGCAGGTAAAACCAACCACTTTACATTTGATAAGGTAGAAACCTATGCTGTTCGTATGCGCATGAAGAAAGCCGATGGAACTGCTGGTGTTGGTTTGACAGAGATAACTGTCCTTGGAAATAAGGTAATGAGCTCTACAAGCTCAGAAATTTCTATCCAAGTAGATGGCAAGAAGCTTGAACATTTCAATCCATCTAAGACAGACTATTATATTCCTCAATCTAGCAAGGAAATCACTGCAACAGCTAGCAATAATGGTCTGGTAACAGTTGTGCCTGCAACAAGTGAAAAAGGTGCGACACGTCTTATCTTAAAAGCTGAGGATGGAACTGTTCTGAAAGAATATCGCATCTTCCGTGATGATGAAAAAGAGTCAACACAACCAGTAGCTGCAGAAAATAGTGCTAAGACTTTGAATGTAGGTGATCAACTTCAATGGCCTGCTGAAGTGACAGTTTACTATCCTTCACAAGCTGGTTGGGTTAAATCTAACCTTGCTGTCCAATGGGATGCAGTCCCTGAACATGCAACGGAACATGAGGGAAGTTTTGAGGTAACTGGTCATGTCATTGGTACAAATCTAAGTACCAAAATGCAGGTAACAGTTGTTTCTAAAGGTAACCAAGCTCTGTCAGAAAATCCAAGCAACAATGAAACGGATTCTAAAGCCTTTGCTTCGACAACGAACGATACACAAGCAGCTTCACATGATAGAATTTTCTATATCAATGATGGAAAATACAATGAAGACGGACGTTGGACAAACTGGTCTCGTACTCCGAAAAATCAAGAAACTTCTGTCGGACTAGTCTTTAAGAAGGATGGAAAAATTGCCTCTCAATCCATTGGAAAAGTAGCTATTCAGTTCTTTAAAGATAGTGGAACAGATGCTCCAGAGAAAATGGTTCTAGAAAGATATATTGGTCCTGCCTTTACAGAACCAAGTACGATTTCTCGTTACGAGGAAAATGCCGACCATCCATTTAACAAGGCAGAAAACTGGCAAGAAATTCCTTACAAGGCATCTGGAGAAATCGTAGCTGGTAAACCAATAGAGTTTAACTTTGATCCGATTCAAACGACAGCTATTCGTGCCCGTATGACTCGTAAGGCTACTACTAATGGTTTGGCAGTTGTAGAATTTACAGCCTACTCTGCAGGCAAGGGAGCAGAAGTGGAGACACCATCAGCGACTATTTCGATCGATGGAAAAGCATTGGAAAACTTTGATCCAAATGTGACAGATTATACACTAACAGCAATGAGTTCCCAACCAAAAGTCACTGTGACAACTAGTGGACATGGAGTAGTCACAGTTGTGAATCCTGGAAATACCAATCTTCCAACACTCGTGCGTCTTGTTTCCAAAGATGGAAATCTTGTGAAAGAGTATCGTTTACACTTTAAGACAGCCTTCCAAACAACTCCGACAGAAGGAGTTAAGAACTTAGTAGCAGAAACTCCAAGCTTGGAAATTGAAAAGACTCCGCTTCCATTTAAAGAAGTTGTTCGTGAAAATCCTGAACTTTCTCAAGGTCAACGTCGTGTTGTTTCTGAAGGACAAGATGGAGAAAAAGTTGACTATATTCAAGTTGTGGGAACTACTAGAACTCTTGTTCATACTGAACAAAGAAAGGCTCAAGACCGCATTATCGAGGTAGGAGTAAAACAATCTGTTTCAAATAGTAAGGGCGAGGAGCCTGCGCCAGTCAATGAAGTTCCAGAATTCAAAGGAGGGGTCAACTTTGTAGAAGCATCGGTTAATGAAGTCCCTGAATTTAAGGGAGGAGCTAACTTTGTTGAAGGAGCAGTTAACGACATTGCAGAATACAAAGGGAAACAATCAACTGTAGGTAATCAGGTAGCACCAGTCGATGAGAAGCCTGACTTTAAAGACGAGGTAAATACGGGAACAACTCAAGATAGTAAACTTCCAGAGGATAAAGCTGCTCCAGCAACAGTAGGAAATCAGGAAGTACCAGTTCGGGAGAAAACAGAGCATCCAGTACAGAACATAGCTAATAACCAGACTGCAGAAAGAAAGGCTTCAGAAGTCAAAGAAGATCAAAATGGCTTACCAGAAACTGGTGAGAGAGAATCTGATACAGCCATCTTCTTAGCAGGTGTTAGCTTGGCCTTGTCAGCAGCACTATTGGCTACAAAACGTAAAGAAGATTAGACTTTATCTCTAAAGCATTCTGATTTTTATAAATTGATCGAGGATTAAAATTGAATCGATGAATGAGTAGAGTTACTATGATATAGAACCTCAATTTGAGGAGAAATATAGTAGATTCTTGCATGATAAAACGCATCGTATTAGAGTTTTGATTGAACTGCACCCCAAAAGTTAGACAGAAAAAATCTAACTTTTGGGGTGTTTTTATTATGAAATTAACTTATGATGGTAAAGTTCAGATCTATGAACTTAGAAAACAAGGATATAGCTTAGAGAAGCTTTCAAATAAATTTGGGATAAATAATTCTAATATTAGGTACATGATTAAATTAATTTTTATAAATATTTTAGGAGTCATAGTGCACTATTCTAGTTTTAATCTATTATAATTTATAAAAATGATTGGCAACATTGTACTATTCTAGATTAAATATCTTATAAAGGACCTTCTAGAATTCCATGCTTTAGACAGGACTGTTAAGTTATACTCAATGAAAATCACAAAGCAAACTAGGAAGCTAGACGCAAGCTTTACTTGAGTACGGTAAGGCGATGCTGACGTGGTTTGAAGAGTATTAGGTATGAAAAAAACCACCCAAATGGGTGGAAAAGAGTCATAAAGCATCTTTATTTGATAGCATTAAGCAAGTCTTCCGCTTGTTTTTCAAGTGAATTTAGGACTGTTTCTTCAAGAACCAATTTTCCGTCTGCCCAAGCAGAGTCATTAACACGTGCAGCAGTGAAATCACCAACGACTTGTGTACGGATAAATGGCAAGAGGTCTTTGTAGATAGCGAAAAGTTGATCGTGACCTGCATTGGCTACAGATGATACGGTGACAAACTTGTCTTGAAGGGCAGAAGCGCCACGTGTATCAGATAAGTCAAGGGCACGAGATAGCCAGTCAAGCAAGTTTTTCACTGTACCAGGGATAGAGAAGTTGTAGACTGGAGAGAAAATCCAGATAGCATCAGCAGCTAGAACCGCTTCACGAGCAGCAGCTACAGCTGGGTGAATTGGAACTTCCAAATCTTGGCTGAAGAGAGGAATAGCTGAATAATCGAGGTAGCTAACTTCTGCTTTACCAGCAAGTGCTTTCTCAGCTTCGAGGGCCATTTGGTGGTTGAAAGAACCTTGGCGTAGGGATCCGACGATAAATAATACTTTTTTAGACATGATGTGTCTCCTTTTTCTTAAATTTCCGAGAACTCTCTCGTTGTTATAAAATATATTACAACAAAACAAAACAACTTGCAAGAAATTTGCTCAAAGATTATTTGAAAACTATAAAATTGCAGAAACTCAAGCCACTTGTGACTGGAATGCACTTGGTTTTCGCAGAGCATTCCTATATTCTCTTGTAATATGATGACACAAGTGCTAAAATAAACGAGAAAACTCGAAATAGAAACCGTAGAACGGCTATTTTCCGATATCATTTCATAAAAAATTAAAGGAACAATAATGGCATTGAAGAATGCTTCTAAAAGGGGTGGAGATCATGTAAGGAACAGATTAACAAGTGACGGACAAAAGAAATAATACACTTGTTAAAGGAGAAAAGATGCTAATAAGAAATTATCGGAGAAATATTGGCCTGATGGCCGGAGTTGAGTTTTTTGCATTTTTAGGGATTACCAGTTTTTGGATTCTCTTTCTCAGTCAAAACGGAATGTCTCTTTGGCAGATTGGACTTCTGGAAAGTATTTTTCATACGACCAGTCTTCTCTGTGAAATTCCATCTGGTATGTTAGCTGACCGCTATTCCTATAAGACTAACCTTTATTTAAGTCGAATAGCAGGGATTGTGTCTTCCATTCTCATGTTGGCTGGGCAGGGAAATTTTTGGATTTATGCACTAGCTATGGCGGTAAGTGCCTTGTCTTATAATTTTGATTCAGGCACAAGCGCAGCAATGGTCTATGACTCGGCTGTAGAGGCTGGACTAAAGGAGCGTTACCTATCCATTTCAAGCTTCCTATCAGGAGTGTCAGAAGGAACTCAGTCTTTGGGGACAGTTTTGGCAGGATTTTTTGTCCATGGCCAATTGCACCTGACCTACTATATCATGATTGCGACTTCTATCATAGTTCTTTTCCTGATTTGGATGTTGAAAGAACCTAGTGTCAAGCTAGAAAAAGCTGATAGTGTGACCATGAAACAGATTATTTGGACTGTTAAGGAAGAGTTGGAGCGAAATCCCATGATATTCAACTGGATGATTTTGTCTCAGATTGTCGGAACACTTATGTGCATGTTTTATTTTTACTATCAAAATCAGTTACCAGATTTAAGTGGTTGGCAAATTTCAGCAGTTATGCTACTTGGTAGTCTCTTAAATATCGTCGCAGTATATCTAGCGAGTAAGATTGGAAAGAAATATGCCGCCTTGAAGCTTTTCCCTATCCTTGTCTTGCTGACTGGAGTCACCTATATGCTGTCCTACTTTGGAACACCTCTAATCTATATTTTGATTTACTTGATTAGTAATGCTCTATATGCTCTTTTTCAGCCGATTTTTGACAATGATTTGCAAGAGCGCCTTCCAAGTGAAGTAAGGGCAACCATGCTGAGTGTCTACTCTATGATGTTTAGCCTTAGTATGATTGTGTTCTTTCCACTGACAGGCTGGTTGATTGACCATTTAGGCTTTGTGCTAACATTTCTTTATCTAGGCTTCTTTTTAGTCATGATTAGCCTTCTACTGCCTGTCTTTTTAGGAAAAATGGCTAAAAGAATGGATGATAAAGTGATTCTATAAAGTAAAGAACTTATGAAAACTTGAGTGTCAAGCTCAGGTTTTTTAATACGTTATAGTAGATTGGAACTAGAATAGTACGTTACAACTGCTAAAAATATTTCTAGAAATTAATTTGACTTTCCTAATCCATTTGTTCACCTCTTATTTCAATCTACTATAATTTTAGAGCTGTCTTTACTTTTCTTGCTCGGTTTTAACCAAGAAAAATCTGTTTCCTTTGAAGGAAGAAATAATATAGGTTTGTTCTTGCATTCGCTTGTAATAAAGCCCAATAGATGGTAAAATAGACGAGTGAAAAAAAGACAAAACAAAGCAAAAAATAATCTACTGTGGCAGTATGGTCTAGGGATGACGATTTTGTTTGTGGTTATCAGTGCTTCCTTTCTGTATCTAGTGTTTCTGAGTATGAAACCCTATCAAATAGCTAAAAGTGAAGGAGAAAAATTAGCTCAGCAGTACGCAGGATTAGAGCAGGCTGATCAGGTTGATTTATACAATGGCTTGGAATCCTATTACAGCGTTCTTGGTCGTAATAAACAGCAAGAAGCACTTGCTGTCCTGATCGGACAAGATGACCATAAGATTTACGTTTATCAGCTAAATCAGGGTATTTCACAAGAAAAAGCTGAAGCTCTTTCTAAGGAAAAAGGAGCTGGCGAGATTGACAAGATTACCTTTGGTCGCTATCAAGACAAGCCAATCTGGGAAGTTAAGTCAGGTTCTGATTTTTATCTAGTAGATTTTGAAACAGGAGCATTGGTCAATAAGGAGGGCCTATGAAACTATCCAACCGTGTTTTAGAAATGGAAGAAAGTGTGACCTTGGCTGCTGGAGCCCGTGCCAAAGCACTGAAGGCTGAGGGAAGGGATATCCTATCTCTAACCTTGGGTGAGCCAGATTTCACTACTCCAAAAAATATTCAAGATGCCGCCATTGCATCGATTCAAGATGGGCGTGCTTCTTTTTATACAGTAACCTCAGGTCTGCCAGAGCTCAAAGCGGCGGTCAATGCCTATTTTGAGCGCTTTTACGGCTATTCTATAGCGCCGAATCAAGTGACAGTCGCTGCTGGAGCTAAATATTCTCTCTATACCTTCTTTATGGCTGTAGTCAATCCAGGTGATGAAGTTATCATCCCAACACCCTACTGGGTCAGCTATGGAGACCAGGTCAAGATGGCAGAGGGTATTCCAGTTTTTGTTCCTGCTAAAGAGGACAATGATTTTAAGGTAACTGTAGAGCAGTTAGAAGCAGCTCGAACAGACAAGACCAAGGTTTTGGTGCTGAATTCACCATCCAATCCGACAGGTATGATTTATACCCGTGAGGAACTTTTGGCAATCGGAAACTGGGCTGTAGAAAAGGATATTCTCATCCTAGCAGATGATATCTATGGGCGCTTGGTCTATAATGGTCATGAGTTTACACCCATTTCTAGCCTATCGGAAGCGATTCGCAAGCAAACAGTGGTCATCAATGGTGTGTCTAAAACCTATGCTATGACAGGTTGGCGGATTGGCTATGCCGTCGGAGAAGCAGACATTATCGCTGCCATGTCCAAGATTGCAGGTCAAACAACCTCCAACCCTTCAGCAGTAGCCCAGTATGCAGCAGTTGAGGCTCTATCAGGGGAGCAAGATACTGTAGAAAGTATGCGTCAGGCTTTTGAGGAACGTCTCAATACTATTTATCCGCTATTATGTGAGGTCCCTGGTTTTGAAGTCGTTAAGCCACAAGGAGCCTTCTACCTCTTCCCAAATGTCAAAAAGGCAATGGAGATGAAAGGCTATACGGATGTGACAGAATTTACAACCGCTATCCTAGAAGAAGCTGAAGTAGCCTTGGTAACAGGAGCAGGATTTGGAGCTCCAGAAAATGTCCGCCTCAGCTATGCGACAGACCTAGACACGCTTAAAGAAGCAGTTAAACGCTTGAAAGCATTTATGGAAAAATAAAAGAAAAAGAAAAGGAAAAATAATGACAAAACGTGTAACGATTATTGATGTAAAAGACTATGTTGGTCAAGAAGTGACGATTGGCGCTTGGGTTGCCAACAAATCAGGAAAAGGGAAAATCGCCTTCTTGCAATTGCGTGATGGAACAGCCTTCTTCCAAGGTGTGGCCTTTAAACCAAACTTTGTAGAAAAATTTGGTGAAGAAGTGGGACTTGAGAAGTTTGATGTCATCAAACGTTTGAGCCAGGAGACTTCTGTTTATGTGACAGGTATTGTCAAAGAAGACGAACGTTCTAAGTTTGGTTATGAGCTTGATATCACAGATATCGAAGTGATCGGTGAATCTCAAGACTACCCAATCACACCAAAAGAACATGGAACAGACTTCTTGATGGACAACCGTCACTTGTGGCTCCGTTCTCGTAAGCAAGTAGCGGTGATGCAAATCCGTAACGCGATTATCTATGCAACTTATGAATTCTTTGACAAGAACGGCTTCATGAAGTTTGATAGCCCAATTCTTTCAGGAAATGCGGCAGAAGATTCAACAGAACTCTTTGAAACTGACTACTTCGGAACGCCAGCTTATTTGAGCCAATCAGGTCAGCTTTACCTAGAAGCAGGTGCTATGGCTCTTGGTCGTGTCTTTGACTTTGGTCCAGTATTCCGTGCTGAAAAATCAAAAACGCGCCGTCACTTGACTGAGTTCTGGATGATGGATGCAGAGTACTCATACTTGACACATGATGAGTCACTTGACTTGCAAGAAGCTTATGTTAAAGCTCTTCTTCAAGGTGTTCTTGACCGTGCGTCTCAAGCCTTGGAAACCTTAGAACGTGATACAGAACTCTTGAAACGCTACATTGCAGAGCCATTCAAACGTATCACTTACGATCAAGCCATTGACCTCTTGCAAGAACATGAAAATGATGAAGACGCTGACTACGAACATCTTGAGCATGGAGATGACTTTGGTTCACCACACGAAACGTGGATTTCAAACCACTTTGGTGTGCCAACTTTTGTCATGAACTATCCAGCAGCCATCAAGGCATTTTACATGAAACCAGTTCCTGGAAATCCAGAGCGCGTGCTTTGTGCAGACTTGCTTGCTCCAGAAGGCTATGGAGAAATCATCGGTGGTTCTATGCGTGAGGAAGACTACGATGCTCTTGTAGCTAAGATGGATGAACTTGGTATGGATCGTACAGAATATGAATTCTACCTTGACCTTCGTAAATACGGTACAGTTCCACACGGAGGATTTGGTATCGGTATCGAACGTATGGTAACCTTCGCAGCAGGAACAAAGCACATCCGTGAAGCTATTCCATTCCCACGTATGTTGCATCGTATTAAACCATAAGAACAGGAAAACGCCCATGTGGCGTTTTTTCGCATTTCAGTGTTTTTACTTGCGTAAAAAATTGTTTTCTAGTATAATAGTTTATTGTGAGCGAACCTCACTTACCCCTTGCAAAGTCTGGGGGTCATTAGACCAAAAGGAGGAACATATCAATGGCTAAATACGAAATTCTTTATATCATTCGTCCAAACATTGAAGAAGAAGCTAAAAACGCTTTGGTAGCACGTTTTGACTCTATTTTGACTGACAACGGTGCAACTGTTGTTGAATCAAAAACTTGGGAAAAACGTCGTCTTGCATACGAAATCAAAGATTTCCGTGAAGGACTTTACCACATCGTTAACGTTGAAGCAAACGACGACGCTGCTCTTAAAGAGTTTGACCGTCTTTCAAAAATCAACGCTGACATTCTTCGTCACATGATCGTCAAAACTGACGCGTAAGAAGGTAAACTATGATTAACAATGTTGTACTTGTAGGGCGTATGACACGTGACGCTGAGTTGCGTTATACCCCATCAAATGTAGCAGTTGCGACTTTTACTCTTGCAGTAAACCGTACATTTAAGAGTCAAAATGGCGAACGTGAGGCTGATTTTATCAATGTCGTTATGTGGCGCCAACAGGCTGAAAACCTTGCTAACTGGGCTAAAAAAGGCTCACTTATAGGGGTGACAGGTCGTATCCAGACTCGTAGTTACGATAACCAGCAAGGACAACGTGTCTACGTGACAGAGGTCGTGGCTGAGAATTTCCAAATGTTGGAAAGCCGTAGCGTGCGTGAAGGTCATACAGGTGGAGCTTACTCTGCACCAACTGCAAATTATTCAGCACCTACAAATTCAGTACCAGACTTTTCACGTGATGAAAATCCATTTGGAGCAACAAATCCATTGGATATTTCAGATGATGATTTACCATTCTAATGGACAACTAAAATTATAAAGGAGAAAAAACATGGCTCAACAACGTCGTGGCGGATTCAAACGCCGTAAAAAAGTTGATTACATCGCAGCAAACAAAATTGAATATGTTGATTACAAAGATACTGAGCTTCTTAGCCGTTTCGTTTCAGAACGTGGGAAAATCCTTCCTCGTCGTGTAACAGGAACTTCAGCTAAAAATCAACGTAAAGTAACAACAGCTATCAAACGCGCTCGCGTAATGGCTTTGATGCCTTTCGTAAACGAAGATTAAAAAAGAGGTCCGGGTGGACCTCTTTTTCATGAGCTTTAAAACAAGAAAGCGAATTAAGACCCGGTTGGGTCTTTTTTCACGAGATAGTTTTTTTCTGACCTTGGCGTGCTATAATGGTAATAAAAAGAGTAAAGGTGGGTAAGTCAAAGATGAATTGTACGATTAGAAATATGATTAAGCCTGATATTGAATCCTTATCTCATGGATTTATGAATCAAGGTTGGCCTGGTAGAGAGGAAATTTTGGCTAGATATTTTCTGGAACAGGAAAGTGGGGAGAGAGAAGTCTTAGTTGCAGAGATTGATGGTGCTGTAGCGGGCTACGTTACCATTTTGCCCTCTGCTAAACATGGTCCTTTTGCAGAAGTCTATCCAGAATTATCAGATTTTAATGTGTTTGAGCCTTTTCGAAATCAAGGGATTGGGAATCAACTGCTAGAAGAAGCAGAAAAACGAGTCAAGTTTGTTTCGAGTAAGGTCACTCTTGGTGTAGGTTTGCACTTAGGCTATGGCCCTGCCCAGAGATTGTATATCAGACGGGGCTACATTCCAGATGGGACAGGTGTCTGGTATAGAAATCAACCCTTGGAAATGAATGCAACTAGCCAAAATAATGATGATTTGGTTTTGTATCTAGTAAAGGAATTCGGATAAGAGACAAGGATTTTATTGGGGATGTGGGATTTCTCTACTTTATGGTATAATGGAAAGAGTTAGATTGAAAGAGGTAGTGAGATGGATGCCAAATTAAGATACAAGGCAAAGAAAATCAAGATTGTCTTTTTTGATATTGATGATACATTGAGGAATTCAAAGACAGGTTTTATTCCAGCTTCAATCCCAACTGTTTTTAAGCAATTACGTGAGAAAGGAATTTTGACAGGTATTGCTTCTGGACGAGGGATTTTTGGTGTCGTGCCAGAGATTCGTGATCTCAAGCCTGACTTTTTTGTGACCCTGAATGGGGCTTATATCGAAGATAAAAAAGGTCAGATCATTTATCAACATCAGATCGAGAAGTCAGATGTTGAGGAGTATATCTCTTGGGCTAAGAAAGAAGGAATTGAGTATGGTTTGGTTGGGAGTCATGATGCCAAGTTGTCGACTCGCACCGATATGATTAGTGAAGCTATTAATCCAATTTATTCTGATTTGGATGTAGATCCCGATTTTCATGAGAAAGAAGACATCTATCAAATGTGGACTTTTGAAGACAAGGGAGATGACTTGCACTTGCCTGATAGTCTCTCAGACAAACTTCGCATGGTTCGTTGGCATCAACATTCGTCTGATATTGTGCCGATTTCAGGCTCCAAAGCGACGGGGGTGGAAAAGGTTGTGGAACATCTTGGCTTGAAACCAGACAACGTCATGGTTTTTGGAGATGGCCTCAACGACTTGGAACTCTTTGATTATGCTGGAATCAGCGTTGCCATGGGAATTTCTCATGATAATATCAAAGAAAAAGCAGATTATATAACAAAAACACTAGAAGAAGATGGCATTTTTGATGCCTTAGAAGGATTTGGTATGGTAGAAAAAGAATTGCATTTCCCACAAGTAGACATTGAAACAGTAGAAGGTCCTATCGCGACTATTAATACCAATCACGGAGACTTGCGTATCAAGCTCTTTCCTGAACATGCTCCTAAAACAGTGGCTAACTTTGTTGCACTTTCAAAAGATGGCTACTATGATGGTGTCATTTTCCACCGTATTATCAAGGACTTTATGATTCAAGGTGGAGACCCAACTGGAACTGGTATGGGGGGCGAGTCAATCTACGGCGAATCATTTGAGGATGAATTCTCAGAAGAACTTTACAATATCCGTGGTGCCCTTTCTATGGCCAATGCTGGTCCAAATACCAACGGTAGCCAGTTCTTTATCGTGCAAAATCAACATCTGCCTTATTCTAAGAAAGAAATTGCTCGTGGAGGTTGGCCAGAACCGATCGCAGAAATCTATGCAAACCAAGGTGGAACCCCCCACCTAGACCGCCGTCACACTGTTTTTGGTCAGCTAGCTGATGAAGCTTCTTACGCTGTTTTGGATGCCATTGCTTTTGTTGAGACAGGGGCTATGGACAAGCCAGTTGAAGATGTCGTGATTGAAACAATTGAAATCGAGGACTAAGATGAAAATCGGTGATAAGCTAAAGGGCCGTATTACAGGGATTCAGCCCTACGGAGCCTTTGTTGAGCTAGAGACGGGTGATACGGGGCTGATTCACATTTCAGAGATTCGGACAGGCTTTATTGAAAATATTCAAGAAGCCTTGAAAGTCGATGAAGAGGTTCAAGTTCAAGTAGTGGATTTAGATGAATTTACAGGGAAAGCTAGTCTTTCTATTCGCACTTTGGAGGAAGAAAAGCACCAGTTTCCGAGACGGAGACGTTTTTCAAGCGACCGTTTTAACTACGGCTTCGCACCTCTTAAACGAATGATGCCAATTTGGACCAAGGAAGCCCTTCAACATTTGAAGAATCAGAAGCACTAGTTAGAAATCTCTATCTTTTGTAATGTTAATATAAATTTGCTATAATAGAACCATGGAAGAAGAACAATTATTAAAATCAGGAGAGCGTATTAACCAGCTCTTTTCGACAGATATCAAAATCATTCAAAATAGAGAGGTTTTTAGCTATTCGGTGGATAGTGTTCTCTTGTCACGCTTTCCACGTTTCCCTAAGAAGGGATTGATTGTGGATTTCTGTGCTGGAAATGGAGCAGTGGGGCTATTTGCTAGCACTCGGACTCAGGCACAGATTTTGGCTGTTGAGATTCAGGAGCGTTTGGCGGATATGGCTGAACGCTCTGTCCGTTTGAATGGTTTGGAAGAGCAGATGCAGGTCATCTGTGATGATTTAAAAAATATGCCTGCTTACATCCAGGGAAGTAAGGTGGATATGATTTTGTGTAATCCACCCTATTTCAAGGTGGATCCTCATTCTAATCTGAACGAGAGTGAACATTATCTCTTGGCTCGCCACGAAATCACGACCAACTTGCAGGAAATCTGTCGCAGTGCCCAGAGTATTCTCAAGTCTAATGGGCGTTTGGCCATGGTTCATCGCCCTGATCGACTTTTAGATATCTTGGACAGCTTACAACGGCATAATCTAGCCCCTAAGCGCCTGCAATTTGTCTATCCCAAAAAGGAAAAGGAAGCCAATATGCTTTTGATTGAGGCCATCAAGGATGGTTCAACAAGTGGCTTTAAGGTCTTACCACCTCTCATTGTTCACAATGATGATGGCTCTTATACGCCTGAACTTGAAGAGATTTATTATGGATCATAAAGCTTATATGTATGTGCTGGAGTGTCGTGATGGATCTTACTATACAGGCTATACGACTGATGTGAGAAGACGCCTCGCTGTCCACAATAGTGGTAAGGGAGCCAAATACACACGAGCACGCTTGCCAGTCAAACTTATCTATGCTCAAGGTTTTGCCAGTAAGGAAGAAGCCATGTCAGCTGAAGCCCTTCTCAAGCGTAAGAAGAGGCCACAGAAGGAGCAATTTTTATCTGAAAATCAAGATAGAAATTTACTCAGTTATTTTGAAGAGTAGCGGGGAGTCCTTTGACTCCTCTTACTTTTGTCAAAAAGCGAAAAAAATGCTACAATAAAGAGAATAAACAAAATGAGGTATTATCATGTCTAAGATTCTAGTATTTGGTCACCAAAATCCAGACTCAGATGCCATCGGGTCATCTGTAGCCTTTGCCTATCTTGCAAAAGAAGCTTACGGTTTGGATACGGAAGCTGTTGCCCTTGGAACTCCAAATGAAGAAACAGCCTTTGTCTTGAACTATTTTGGTGTGGAAGCACCGCGTGTTATCACTTCTGCTAAAGCAGAAGGTGCAGAGCAAGTTATCTTGACTGACCACAATGAATTCCAACAATCTGTATCAGATATCGCTGAAGTAGAAGTTTATGGTGTTGTGGACCACCACCGTGTGGCTAACTTTGAAACTGCAAGCCCACTTTACATGCGTTTAGAGCCAGTTGGATCAGCGTCTTCAATCGTTTACCGTATGTTCAAAGAACATGGTGTAGCTGTTCCTAAAGAGATTGCTGGTTTGATGCTTTCAGGTTTGATTTCAGATACCCTTCTTTTGAAATCCCCAACAACACACCCAACAGATAAGGTTATTGCTCCTGAATTAGCTGAATTGGCTGGTGTAAACTTGGAAGAATATGGTTTAGCTATGTTGAAAGCTGGTACCAATTTGGCTAGCAAATCTGCTGACGAATTGATTGACATCGATGCTAAAACTTTTGAGTTGAACGGAAATAATGTCCGTGTTGCTCAAGTAAACACAGTTGACATCGCTGAAGTATTGGAACGCCAAGCAGAAATTGAAGCTGCAATGCAAGCTGCCAACGAAGCAAACGGCTACTCTGACTTTGTCTTGATGATTACAGATATCGTCAACTCAAACTCAGAAATCTTGGCTCTTGGTGTCAATATGGACAAGGTTGAAGCAGCCTTCAACTTCAAACTTGAAAACAACCATGCTTTCCTTGCTGGTGCTGTTTCACGTAAGAAACAAGTGGTACCTCAATTGACTGAAAGCTTTAATGCTTAAGATTTTGGGTGTCAGTTCAAAATCGGAAAGTCTAGTTTGACTTATATCGAAAGGAGTTTCGGCTCCTTTTTTTCTAGGAGTGAAGCATGTTAGAAAATGGCGATTTGATTTTTGTGAGAGATGAGTCAGATATGGGACAGACCATCCAGACTTCCACAGGCAACTATAACCATGTTGCCATTTATTTGGATGGGATGATTTATCATGCTAGTGGAAAGGCGGGTGTTATCTGTCAGGAACCAGCAGACTTCTTTGAGTCCAATCACTTATACGACCTCTATGTTTACCCAGAAATGGATATCCAGTCTGTGAAGGAAAAAGCTTGTAAACATCTGGGAGCTCCTTATAATGCTTCTTTCTATCCAGATGGAGAAGGTTTTTACTGTTCCCAGTATATGGCAGAAATCCTACCGATTTTTGAAACTATTCCCATGAAATTTGGAGATGGGGAGCAGGAGATTAGTGATTTTTGGAGAGAATATTACAGAGGACTAGGCCTGCCTGTTCCTCTGAACCAAGCTGGGACCAATCCTAGTCAGTTGGCAGCATCGCCTCTGTTAGAATGTAAAGAAAGGAATCTTCATGATTCAGATTTTTAATCCCTCTCGTTTGACGAGACAGCCATTTTTTGGAGAATTGATCCGCTATCTGGACCAGAATGATGATGTGATTCTAAGAGAAATCAAGGCTCGATTTCCAGATGTAGCAGTTGATAAGCTCATGGAAGAATATATAAAGGCTGGTTTGATTCTACGTGAAAATAAGCGTTATTACCTTAATCTTCCTATGCTTGAATCACTCGATAGTCTCGAACTGGATCAAGAGATTTTTGTCAGCGAAGCTAGTCCAGTCTATCAAGCCTTGTTGGATCAGAGTTTTGAGACGGAATTGCGAAATCAGACCAATGCAGCTATTTTAGTTGAAAAGACCGATTTTGCGCGAACAAAAATGACCCTGTCCAATTATTTCTACAAGGTCAAACAGCAGTATCCTTTGACAGAAAAACAGCAGGAGCTCTATGCCATTTTGGGAGATGTAAATCCTGAGTATGCTCTCAAATATATGACAACTTTTTTGTTGAAATTTCTCAAAAAAGACCAGCTTATGCAGAAACGCCGTGATATCTTTGTGGACAGTTTAGTTGTCCTAGGTTATATTGTCCAAAATGAAGATGGAAAGTATGAGTTGGCTATCGATTTTGATAAGGAAAGATTAACTTTCTACTTGGACTGATTTCTTGTTTCTGAGCACATTGTTTGACTTTCCTTAGTATTCGATATAAACTAATATGTAACCGGTAACACATATCGGAATAAAACTAAAGGAGACAATCATATGTCACTTGAAAACAAATTGGAACAAGCAACAGGCGCTGTCAAAGAAGGTTTTGGTAAAGTTACTGGAGACAGCAAGACAGAACTTGAAGGAGCTGTTGAAAAAACAGTTGCTAAGGCAAAAGACGTTGTAGAAGATGCTAAAGGTGCTGTAGAAGGTGCCGTTGAAGGTTTGAAAAACGCTTTTAAATAAAGATAGAAAAAATCAAGGGTTTCGTTTCCCTTGATTTTTTTACGATCCTTACAAATAATTTTCTGCTACGGCGGGATCTCCAGGATAGGCTTCTTTTTTTCCTTGGACGATTTGGTAGCAATCGGCTCCCTTACCAGCAATAATGACAGCATCTAATTCGTGATTTGTGATAGCCATAGCTGCCTTGATGGCTTCTTGTCGATCCGCAATTTTTTCAACAGGATGATTGATGTAGCTACTAATTTCATCCGCAATGGTCATCGGATCTTCATAGTTAGGGTCATCAGCAGTCAGAAAGACTTGAATCTCAGGGTGTTGATTGAGGAGGAGGCCAAAGTCCTTACGACGGCTTTCTCCCTTGTTTCCTGTCGAACCCAGAACCAGTGCAATCTTTCCAGTTTGATGAGTTTCTACAACCTTGATTAGTTTTTTCAGACTGTCCCCATTGTGGGCATAGTCGATGAAGACCTTGGCTCCATTTTTCTGGGTGAGAACTTCCATACGACCAGGAACGCGGGTTGCAGCGATGCCTTTTTTGATATCCTCTAGACTAGCACCTAGACGAAGGCAAGCAAGTCCTGCAGCGACTGCATTTTCTTGGTTGAAGTGGCCAATCAGTTGAATATCATAATCACCAGCGAGTTTCCCACTAGCTGAAAAGCTAAAGGCTTTGGAATTCTCGATTTGGTTACTTGACTGGCTACCATAGAAATCATGCTCTTGATCTTCCACCTGTTCTTTTAGTACAGAAAAGTGGCCCATGTCACTGTTAATGATGACTGCTCGGCTATTTTTCATCAAGAGACGCTTGTGGTAGAAGTAGTCTTCAAAGCTAGGGTGTTCAATAGGGCCAATATGGTCTGGGCTGATATTGAGGAAAACTCCTACATCAAAGGTGAGGCCATAGACGCGTTTGACCAGATAGGCTTGACTAGATACCTCCATGATGAGGTGGGTGCGGTCATTTTGCACAGCTTGATTCATCATATCAAAGAGGTCAATACTCTCAGGAGTTGTCAATGCTGACTTAAAGAAAGTCTTGCCATCTAGAGTTGTATTCATGGTCGACAACATAGCAGGTCGATGCCCTTGAGACAAAATGTTATAGGCGAAGTAGGCTGCTGTTGTCTTACCCTTGGTTCCAGTAAAGGCTAGAAGTTTAAGTTTTTCCTGTGGATTGCCATAAAACTCCATAGCAATCAAACTCATGGCTTTCTTGATATCACTGACGATAATGGAAGGAATACCAACCTCATAGTCCTTTTCAGCCACATACCAACCGAGGCCTTGAGAGATGGCTGAAAGAAGAAATTCCTTCTTAAAGGCAGCACCTTTGACGAAAAAGAGGCTCTTCTCTTTGGCCTTGCGGCTGTCATAGCAGATGGTGTCAAAGACGACATCATTATAGTTGTAGTGATAGTGTCCTTGGTCGATAATCTCGCGGAAGAGACCATCTTTCTTTAATATATCTAATACGGTTTCAATCTTAATCATACTTTCTATTGTAAACCGAAAGTCGTAAATTTACAAGTGACAAGGAAAAGTTTATAATGGAAGATGAGGAATTTTTCCTAGTTATCAAAATTGAATGAGGAATCTATGTCGCACGAAAACAATCACCAGCAGGCCCAGATGTTACGGGGGACTGCTTGGTTAACGGCTAGTAACTTTATCAGTCGCCTACTCGGGGCTATTTACATTATCCCTTGGTACATCTGGATGGGGTCTTATGCAGCTACGGCCAATGGTCTCTTTACCATGGGCTACAATATCTATGCCTGGTTCTTGCTGGTTTCAACAGCGGGGATTCCGGTTGCAGTGGCCAAGCAAGTTGCCAAGTATAATACCATGCGAGAAGAAGAGCATAGCTTTGCCCTGATTCGGAGCTTTTTAGGCTTTATGACAGGACTAGGTTTGGTTTTTGCTTTAATCTTGTATGTCTTTGCTCCTTGGCTAGCAGACTTATCTGGCGTGGGCAAAGACTTGATCCCAATCATGCAAAGCTTGGCTTGGGGAGTCTTGATTTTCCCGTCTATGAGTGTTATCCGAGGATTTTTCCAAGGGATGAATAACCTCAAACCTTATGCTATGAGCCAAATCGCTGAGCAGGTCATTCGTGTTATCTGGATGCTTCTAGCAACCTTTATCATTATGAAGCTCGGTTCAGGAGATTACCTAGCAGCCGTTACCCAATCGACCTTTGCGGCCTTTGTCGGTATGGTAGCCAGTTTTGCTGTTTTGATTTATTTCCTTGCTCAAGAAGGGTTACTCAAAAGAGTCCTTGAAACAGGGGATAAGATTAACAGCAAGCGTCTTTTGGTCGATACCATTAAGGAAGCTATTCCTTTTATCTTGACTGGTTCGGCTATTCAGCTTTTCCAAATCTTGGACCAGATGACCTTTATCAATAGTATGAGCTGGTTTACCAACTACAGCAACGAGGACTTGGTTGTCATGTTTTCTTATTTCTCAGCCAATCCAAATAAAATCACTATGATTTTGATTTCTGTTGGGGTTTCAATTGGGGGTGTCGGTTTACCACTTTTGACTGAAAACTATGTCAAGGGGGACTTGAAGGCGGCTTCTCGTCTGGTTCAGGATAGCATTACCATGCTTTTCGTATTCCTGCTACCAGCAACGGTTGGAGTGGTCATGGTAGGAGAACCTCTTTACACAGTCTTTTATGGCAAGCCAGATAGTTTGGCTATGGGCTTGTTTGTCTTTGCAGTTTTGCAGTCTACTATTTTAGGTTTGTACATGGTCTTGTCTCCAATGCTTCAGGCTATGTTCCGCAACCGCAAGGCCGTTCTCTATTTTATCTATGGTTCCATTGCCAAGCTAGTCTTGCAACTACCTACCATCGCTCTCTTCCACAGTTATGGTCCTTTGATTTCTACAACTATCGGTCTCATTATTCCTAACGTCTTGATGTATCGAGATATTTGTAAGGTAACAGGTGTCAAGCGCAAGGTGATTTTGAAGCGAACCATTTTAATCAGTTTGTTAACTCTTTTCATGTTTCTAGTAGTTGGGACATTGCAGTGGATTTTAGGATTTGTCTTCCAACCAAGTGGACGTTTGTGGAGTTTCCTATATGTAGCTCTTGTCGGTGCCATGGGGGGAGGAGTTTACGGATTCTTGAGTCTTCGTACCCGTTTATTGGATAAGGTGATTGGAAAAGCCCAAGCAGATCGCTTACGAATCAAATTAAAGTTAACTTAAAAAACATTTATAAATAAAAGGGATAATTTGAACATTTCTATCGTGAAATGCTTAAATTATTCTCTTTTTTATTAATTTGTAGAATAATAGATAAAGTTTGTAGATGGTAATTTTATTTTTCTTAAATTTTACTTAAAAAACTATTGACTAAATAAAACTCAAGTTGTATAATAAGACAAATATTTAAATCAGGAGGTTCTGGAGATGAAAAAATCTAAGGCCAAGTATGCAACGCTTGCAGGTGTCGTGTTAAGTGCAGGTATTTTGTTAAGTGCCTGTGGAAATTCCAGCACAGGGTCAAAAACATATAATTATGTCTATGCTAGTGATCCATCTAGTTTTAATTATTTAGCAGAAAATCGTGCGACAACTAATGACATTATCACTAATCTAGTTGATGGTCTCATGGAAAATGATCAGTATGGGAATTATGTTCCATCCTTGGCAGAGGATTGGAGTGTTTCTAAGGACGGTTTGACTTATACCTACAAACTTCGTAAGGAAGCGAAATGGTATACCTCTGAAGGTGAAGAATATGCCCCAGTAACTGCCAAAGACTTCGTAACTGGTCTTCAGTATGCTGCTGATAAAAAATCAGAAGCCTTGTACCTAGTACAAGAATCCGTTGCAGGTTTGGATGACTACATTAACGGTAAAACGAAAGACTTTTCAACTGTAGGTGTAAAGGCTATTGACGACCAAACGGTTCAATATACTTTGACTCGCCCAGAACCTTACTGGAATTCAAAAACAACTTCAACAATTCTCTTTCCTCTTAATGCGGATTTCTTGAAATCTAAAGGGGATAATTTTGGCAAGGTGGATCCATCTAGCATTTTGTACAATGGTCCTTTCTTAATGAAATCCTTTGTTTCAAAATCTGTTATTGAATTCAAGAAAAATCCGAATTACTGGGATGCCAAGAATGTCTTTGTAGATGATGTGAAATTGGCTTACTTTGATGGTAGTGACCAAGATGCATTAGCACGTAACTTTGTGGAGGGTGCCTATAGTTATGCTCGTCTCTATCCAAATAGCTCAAGTTTTGAAGGGATTAAAGAGAAGAACAAGGACAATATCGTATATAGTCTTCAAGATGCGACATCTTATTTCTTAAACTTTAACTTAGATAGAAAATCTTATAAATTCACTGCTAAGACGAGTGATGCTGAAAAGAAATCGACTCAAGAAGCCGTTCTTAATAAGAACTTCCGTCAAGCTATTAACTTTGCCTATGACCGTACAGCCTATGGTGCTCAATCTCAAGGTGAAGATGGTGCTACTAAGATTTTACGTAATTTGGTTGTTCCACCAAACTTCGTAAGTATCAACGGAAAAGACTTTGGTGAAGTAGTAGCCTCTAAGATGGTCAATTATGGTAAAGAATGGCAAGGAATCAACTTTGCTGATGCTCAAGATCCATACTACAATCCAGAAAAAGCCAAGGCTAAATTTGCCGAAGCTAAGAAAGAACTCCAAGCTAAAGGAGTCCAATTCCCTATCCACTTAGATAAATCTGTAGATTTGACCAATAAGGCAGAAATTCAAGGAATTAATTCCATGAAACAATCGATTGAATCTGTCTTGGGGTCTGATAATGTTGTGATTGATGTTCACCAACTCTCTACTGAAGACTTTGATAATACAAGCTATTTGGCTCAGACTGCAGCTCAGAAAGATTACGATTTATACAATGGTGGTTGGAGTGCAGACTACCAAGACCCATCAAGTTATCTTGAAATCTTTAATGTGAAAAGTGGTGGAGTTCTACAAAACTTAGGTCTAGAGCCTGGAGAAGTAAATGACAAGGCTAAGGCAGTTGGACTAGATACTTACACTCAGATGTTAGAAGATGCTAATAAAGAGCAAGATCCAGCAAAACGTTATGAAAAATACGCTGAGGCTCAAGCTTGGTTGGTAGATAGCTCACTAGCAATTCCAAACGTATCACTTGGTGGTACACCAACTTTGAGAAAAACAGTTCCTTTCTCTAGCCCATTCTCATTGGCGGGTAATAAAGGTATTGAATCATATAAATACCTCAAATTACAAGATAAGACAGTCACAAAAGACGAATATGAAAAAGCCAAAGAAAAATGGCTAAAAGAAAAAGAAGAATCTAATAAAAAAGCTCAAGAAGAATTGGCAAAACATGTCAAATAAGGATTTTTCAAGAAAAAACGATGGTTTCGAAAGAAACTGTCGTTTTTATATAGTTTGAAACTATAACTAGCTCTTGAAAAGAAGAAAATGAGTTGATGAAAATAAGTGGTACAATAGTTACTATAGATTTGGAGGTATTGTATGAGCAAGGAATTACACATCAACACAATTTTGGCCCAAGCGGGCATTAAATCAGATGAAGCGACAGGAGCTTTGGTGACACCGCTTCATTTTTCAACGACCTATCAGCATCCAGAGTTTGGTCAATCTACTGGATTTGACTATACGCGCACCAAAAACCCAACTCGTAGTAAGGCGGAGGAAGTCTTAGCAGCTATTGAGTCAGCAGACTACGCTCTAGCGACTAGCTCGGGGATGTCAGCTATTGTACTGGCCTTTAGCGTCTTTCCAGTAGGAAGTAAGGTTTTAGCAGTGCGTGACCTTTACGGTGGTTCTTTCCGCTGGTTCAATCAAGTGGAGCAGGAAGGTCGTTTCCATTTCACCTATGCCAATACAGAAGAAGAGTTGATTGTCGAGTTAGAAAAGGACGTGGATGTTCTCTATATCGAAACACCAACCAATCCCTTGATGTTGGAATTTGATATCGAAAAACTAGCAAAATTAGCTCATGCTAAGGGTGCCAAAGTGGTGGTGGACAATACCTTCTACAGCCCTATCTACCAACGTCCGATTGAAGATGGAGCAGATATCGTTCTTCATTCAGCAACCAAGTATCTAGCAGGCCACAATGATGTCTTGGCTGGTGTGGTTGTGACCAATAGTGTAGAACTATACGAAAAGCTTTTCTACAATCTCAATACAACAGGGGCAGTTTTGTCACCATTTGACAGTTATCAATTGATTCGTGGTCTCAAGACCTTGTCTCTTCGTATGGAGCGCTCAACAGCTAACGCCCAAGAAGTGGTTACCTTTTTGAAGGATTCTCCAGCAGTTAAGGAAGTTCTCTACACTGGTCGTGGAGGCATGATTTCCTTTAAAGTAGCGGATGAAACACGCATTCCTCATGTTTTGAACAGTCTTAAGGTCTTCTCTTTTGCGGAAAGTTTGGGTGGGGTAGAAAGTCTCATTACTTATCCAACGACACAAACCCACGCTGATATTCCAGCAGAAGTGCGCCATTCTTATGGTTTGACAGATGACCTCTTGCGTTTGTCTATTGGGATTGAGGATGCTAGAGATTTGATTGCAGATTTGCGCCAAGCCTTAGAAGGATAAGAAAAAGATGGGAAAATATGATTTTACAAGCCTGCCCAATCGTTTAGGGCATCATACTTATAAATGGAAAGAGGTGGAAGCGGATAGTGAAGTACTACCAGCTTGGATAGCGGATATGGACTTTGTGGTCTTGCCTGAAATCCGCCAAGCCGTGCAAACTTACGCAGACCAACTGGTTTATGGCTATACCTATGCAAGTGAAGAGTTAATTAAGGAAGTTCAAAAATGGGAAGCTACACAACACGGTTACCACTTTGACAAAGAGGCTCTTGTCTTTATCGAGGGTGTGGTACCAGCCATCTCAACAGCTATTCAAGCCTTTACAAAAGAAGGCGAAGCGGTTCTGATTAACACACCTGTCTATCCACCCTTTGCTCGCAGTGTCAAGTTGAACAACCGTAGATTGATGACCAATTCTTTGGTGGAAAAGGATGGTCTGTTTGAGATTGACTTTGATCAACTGGAGAAGGATTTGGTGGAAGAAGAGGTCAAGCTCTATATTCTTTGCAATCCTCACAATCCTGGTGGACGTGTTTGGGAAAAGGAAGTGTTGGAGAAGATTGGCCAACTCTGTCAAAAACACGGTGTTTTCTTGGTTTCGGATGAGATTCACCAAGATTTGGCCCTCTTTGGTCACAAACACCAGTCTTTTAATACCATTAATCCAGCTTTTAAAGAATTTGCTATTGTCTTGAGCAGTGCCACTAAAACTTTTAATATTGCTGGAACAAAAAATTCCTATGCAGTCATTGAAAATCCGAAATTAAGAGTGGCTTACCAGAAACGTCAGTTGGCCAATAACCAGCATGAAATTTCAGGCTTGGGTTATTTGACGACAGAAGCTGCCTATCGATACGGTAAAGATTGGTTAGAGGAACTCAAGCAAGTCTTTGAAGATCACATCAATTATGTGGTGGATCTATTTGGAAAAGAGACTAAAATCAAGGTCATGAAACCGCAAGGAACTTACTTGATTTGGCTTGATTTTTCAGCCTATGACCTGACTGATGAAACGTTGCAAGAGCTTTTGAGAAATGAAGCCAAGGTTATCCTCAACCGTGGTTTGGATTTTGGAGAGGAAGGAAGTCTCCATGCCCGCCTCAATGTAGCCATGCCTAAATCTCTGCTGCAAGAAGTTTGTCAGCGGATTGTGACGACTTTTGCCAAACTTTAAAAATCCAGCCTTCTAGGAGAACAGTCTTCCTAGGGGGCTATTTTCGTAGGGAATATGGTATAATAAAAGGATAAGGTACAGGTAAGAATATGGCTAAATTGATTCCGGGGAAAGTCCGTATCGAAGGCGTTGCCCTTTATGAAACTGGTAAGGTTGACATCATCAAGGAAAAGAATAATCGACTCTATGCTCGCGTTGCAGAAGAAGAACTGCGCTATAGTCTAGAGGATGATTTGATTTTTTGTGCCTGCGATTTTTTCCAAAAGAAGGGCTACTGTGTGCATTTGGCGGCTTTGGAGCATTTTCTAAAAAATGATGAGCGTGGCCAAGAAATCTTGCAGAGTCTGGAAGAAGGTCATGAAGAAAAAGAGGCCGTTGAAACCAAGGTGACCTTGGGTGGCAAATTTTTAGAACGAATATTGTCTCCAAAATCAGAACGCGCTTATGAATTATCGGCCGTGGGACAAGTGGAAGCAGGAAGTAACCGTATCTTGTGGACTCTGAGAATTGGGCAAATTAAAAGTCAAAAATACTATGTCATTCGAGATATTCCACTCTTTTTAAAAGTTGTCGAGCAGAGAAAACCTTATATGATTGGTAAAACTTATGAGGAGTCTCTATCTTGGGAAGACTTTGATGAAGCCAGCCAAGAACTTCTTACTTTCTTGCGGGGGTTAACGCAAGAAGGACTGGCTCCAGATCTCTTTTTCCAAAACCAAGGTCGACACTTCTTTTTCCCTCTGACCTTTTTTGAGCAGGGTGTGAATTTACTGATGACCTTGCCCCATTTTCAATTTGACCACCAAGTGGATAGTTACCAAACCCTACTTTTTCAGGATATGAATGCGGATGCTAATCTTTTTGCCTTTACAGTAACAGCATACTCTGACTATTTTGAAATGGAGATCAGCGAGAGCCCCAGGGTCAATGTCTTTTATCAGGGAGCTGTGCTTTTCCATAAAGGACAGGTTTATTTTCTAACAGATCAGCAGATGCGTCTTCTCAAGGAAATAAAAGCGTTGCCTTTGGTTCAACAGGGAAAGAAATACCTGCAATTTGATAGCAGTGACCGAGATAAGTTGGCTTCTTGTTTAACTCTTTTTAGCCAGATGGGTACCGTTTCAGCTCCAGAACGCTTACAAATCAAATCCTTTGCGCCCTCTTTTTACTTTGACAGGGAAGAGGACAATCGGATTCGTTTAGAAATTCAGTTTGATTATGGAGACAGGAAGGTATCTAGCCGACAAGAGCTAGAAGAATTACCTTTTTCGAGTGATGCTGATCTAGAAGAAAGAATTTTCCAAGTCTGTTTGGCAGCTGGTTTTGAATCAGATTTCCAATCTTGGCGTCAGGCCCTAAAAGCGGAGTCTATCTATCATTTCTTCCACGAAATCATTCCAGTCTTTGAAAAACTCGGGAATGTTGACCTATCAGACAAGTTAGAAGAACTCTATAACCTAGCGAGTCCCCAAGTGCAGATTGCTTCCAAGGGAGGTCTCTTGGAAATCCAGTTTGATTTTCAAGATATTGCCCAAGAGGAAATTGACCAAGCCATGAAGGCCTTGGTTGATAATCGAGATTTTTATATTGATTCTTCTAATCAAGTCTACTTTTTTGATGAAGAAACCAAGAAAATTCGCCAAAATCTACAGGAACTGGGGCAGTTTGAATTAAAAGATGGGGCTTTGCAGGCTCGAAAATCCTTGGCCTACAGTTTAGCTCATCTTTTTGAAGGTCGTGACCGTGTTTCTTTTTCACAAGAATTCCAGAATCTGGCCCACGATTTGACGCATCCAGAGGATTTTCCTAGACAGGCAACTCAGGTTCAGGCTGATTTACGAGATTATCAGGAAAAAGGAATCGGCTGGCTGCAAATGCTCCATCATTATGGTTTTGGTGGGATTTTGGCTGATGATATGGGACTTGGGAAAACCCTGCAGACTATTGCTTTTTTGACCAGTCAAGTGACAAAAGAAAGTCGGGTTTTGATTTTAGCACCGTCAGGTTTGATTTACAACTGGACAGATGAATTTCAGAAGTTTGCCCCACAGTTGGATGTGGCTGTTGTTCATGGTTTGAAAGCTAGTCGTGAAGAGATTCTTGTCGAGAGCCATCAAATCTATGTGACGAGTTATGCTACCTTCCGTCAGGACAGTGATCTTTATCAGGGGATGGCCTTTGACTTCCTTTTCTTAGATGAGGCTCAGGTCATGAAAAATGCCCAGACTAAGATCGCTCAGACCTTGAGACAGTTTGTGGTGCCGTCGGTCTTTGCCTTGTCAGGGACTCCAATTGAAAACCATCTAGGTGAGCTGTGGTCTATTTTCCAAATCGTCATGCCAGGACTCTTGCCAAGCAAGAAAGAATTTATGAAATTGCCAGCTGAGCGCGTGGCTCAGTTTATCAAACCTTTTGTGATGCGGCGCAAGAAAGAAGAAGTTCTGACTGAATTACCAGACTTGATTGAAGTGGTTTATAAGAATGAACTGGAAGACCAGCAGAAGGCTATCTACCTAGCCCAGTTACAACAGATGCGGGACCGTCTGACTCAAGTGTCAGACCAGGAATTTCAGCGTAGTAGAGTGGAAATCTTGTCTGGTCTGATGCGCTTACGCCAAATCTGTGACACCCCTGCCCTCTTTATGGAAGATTATCAGGGAGCCAGCGGCAAACTAGATAGTCTCCGAGACCTGCTGGTCCAGGTGGCAGACGGCGGACACCGTGTCTTGATTTTCTCCCAGTTCAAGGGAATGTTGGAAAAAATTGAACAAGAACTGCCAGGCTTGGGCTTGACTTCCTTTAAAATCACAGGTTCAACCCCAGCCAAGGAAAGACAAGATATGACCAAGGCCTTTAACCAAGGGGAAAGAGATGCCTTTCTGATTTCCCTTAAGGCAGGTGGGGTCGGTCTGAACCTGACAGGTGCTGATACGGTTATTTTGGTTGACCTTTGGTGGAATCCTGCGGTGGAAGCGCAAGCCATTGGCCGTGCCCATCGGATGGGACAAGAGGAAATGGTTGAGGTCTATCGCTTGGTAACCAAGGGAACCATTGAAGAAAAAATTCAGGAACTCCAAGAACAAAAGAAACATTTAGTGTCACAAGTATTGGACGGAACAGAGTCACGTGGCAGCCTGACCCTAGCAGAAATTAGAGAAATTTTGGGAATTTCTGAAGTCAGCACTTGAAAAATCAAGACAATACGCTATAATGAAGTGTTGAAAGGAAATAGAAAATGAAACAAGAACGATTTCCATTGGTGTCAGATGACGAGGTCATGTTGACTGAAATGCCAGTCATGAATCTCTATGATGAGTCTGATCTGATCAGTAATATCAAGGGTGAGTATCGAGATAAAAATTATTTAGAATGGGCTCCTATTGCTGAAGAAACACCAGTCAAACCGATTGAAAAGCAAGTAGAGAAACCTAAAAAGGCTCCTTTAGGGGTAAAAAAAGAAGGAAAGAGCTATGCGGAGGTGGCGCGTGAAGAAGCGCGTGCGGATTTGAAAAAGAAACGCTCGGCAAGCTATCTTACTAAGGATATCACTCCTACAAGACGCCATTCTCAGCCAAGTCTAGTTAGAAAGGGCAATCAACCTACCGCGCCTTTCCAAAAGGAAAATCCTGGTGAATTTGTCAAATATAGTCAAAAATTGACCCAGTCTCATTACATCTTGGCGGAAGAAGTGAGCAATATTTCGACTCAAGCTGAGCCAAAAGAAACTTCAGGCCCAAAGAAAAACAACTATGATTTTCTAAAGAAGAGCCAAATCTACAATAAAAAAAGTAAACAAACAGAACAAGAACGTCGGGTTGCCCAAGAGTTGAATCTGACCAGAATTACAGAATAGGGGAGGAAACATGTCAAAGACATATCATTTTATCGGAATTAAGGGATCAGGGATGAGTGCCTTGGCCTTGATGTTGCACCAAATGGGTCATAAGGTACAGGGATCAGATGTTGAAAAGTACTACTTTACTCAACGTGGTCTTGAGCAGGCAGGAATTACCATTCTTCCTTTTGATGAAAAGAATCTAGACGGTGATATGGAAATTATCGCTGGAAATGCCTTCCGTCCAGATAACAACGTCGAAATTGCCTATGCAGACCAAAATGGCATCAGTTACAAACGTTATCATGAGTTCCTTGGTAGCTTTATGCGTGACTTTGTTAGCATGGGAGTAGCAGGAGCACATGGAAAAACTTCAACGACAGGTATGTTATCTCATGTCTTGTCTCACATCACAGACACCAGCTTCTTGATTGGAGATGGAACAGGTCGTGGTTCGGCCAATGCCAAATATTTTGTCTTTGAATCTGACGAATATGAGCGTCACTTTATGCCTTACCATCCAGAATACTCTATTATCACTAACATTGACTTTGACCATCCAGACTATTTCACAAGTCTAGAGGATGTTTTCAATGCCTTTAATGACTATGCCAAACAAATTACCAAGGGTCTTTTTGTCTATGGTGAAGATGCAGAATTGCGTAAAATTACAGCCAATGCTCCGATTTATTATTATGGTTTTGAAGCTGAAGGCAATGACTTTGTAGCTAGCGATCTTCTTCGTTCAACAACTGGTTCAACCTTCACCGTTCATTTCCGTGGACAAGAATTGGGTCAATTCCATATCCCAACCTTTGGTCGTCACAATATCATGAATGCGACTGCCGTTATTGGTCTTCTTTACACAGCAGGATTTGATTTGAACTTGGTGCGTGAGCACCTGAAAACATTTGCTGGTGTTAAGCGTCGTTTCACTGAGAAAATTGTCAATGACACAGTTATTATCGACGACTTTGCCCACCATCCAACAGAAATCATTGCAACCTTGGATGCGGCTCGTCAGAAATACCCAAGCAAGGAAATTGTAGCAGTCTTCCAACCGCATACTTTTACAAGAACCATTGCCTTGTTGGACGACTTTGCCCACGCTTTGAACCAAGCGGATGCTGTTTACCTAGCACAAATTTATGGGTCAGCTCGTGAAGTGGACCATGGTGATGTTAAGGTAGAAGACCTAGCCAATAAAATCAATAAGAAACACCAAGTGATCACTGTTGAAAATGTTTCTCCACTCCTAGACCATGATAATGCTGTCTATGTTTTTATGGGAGCAGGAGACATTCAAACCTATGAATACTCATTTGAGCGTCTCTTGTCTAATTTGACAAGTAATGTTCAATAGGCTATTCACATGGAAATTCCAATTAAGATTATTCAGGCAAGTAAGTCTGATTTGCCTGAGATAGAGACACTGCAGGCCTCGTCTTTTCCGATAGAAAAGCAGCAACCTTCCCATATCTTAGAAGAAAGTATCCGTAAGTCTGCGGATACCTTTCTTCTAGCTAGGGATGAAAATCAACTTCTGGGCTATGTTCTAGGAAGTCCTCATCCCCACAATCCGCAATGTCTAGAAATACATTCTTTAGTCATCGAGGCTGACCATCAGAGACAGGGCTTGGGAACGCTTCTTCTTGCGGCTTTGAAAGATGCGGCAGTGGAGCTGGAATACAGAGGTATTCGTTTGAATAGTCCGGATGAGCTGCTTTCCTATTTTGAAATGAACGGTTTTGTCGATGTAGAAGAAACAGATTCGCTAGGTGCAGCTAGTCAAGGCTTTAGTATGATTTGGTTTAATCTCTTTTAGAGGAGGCACAATGAAAATTAGACCAGCAAGATTAGAAGATTTAGATCGTATCGTTGAGATTGAACTAGAAAATTTCTCGGTTGAAGAGGCCATTCCTCGCTCAGTGTTTGAAGCGCATTTACGAGGAATTCAAACCAGCTTTCTAGTCGCAGAAAAAGAGGCGGAGGTTATTGGTTACATAGAAGGGCCAGTTGGACCGCACCGCCATCTGCAAGACCAGTCTTTTACAGAAGAGATAGAAGACCATAGTCATGAGTCTGGTGGCTATATCTCTGTGACCTGTCTGTCTATTGCCAAGGAGGCACAGGGATTCGGACTTGGTCAGAAATTGCTAACAGCTTTGAAAGAGCTGGCTCTTGAACACGAAAGAGAAGGCATTAACCTAACCTGTCATGACTATCTCATCGCCTACTATGAAAAGCAAGGATTTGTCAACGAAGGCTTGTCCCAGTCAACCTTTGCAGGGGAAACTTGGTATGATATGGTCTGGGAAGGTAAAAAATAAGCTAGAAAAGCATGCTAGGTTGCTTTTCTTTCGTTTTTAAGATATAATATTATGGATTGTCAACGAGGAGGAAAAACTTTTGAGTGAAAAATCAAGAGAAGACGAAAAATTAAGCTTTAAAGAGCAGATTTTACGTGATTTAGAACGAGTTAAAAAACATGAAGAAGATCAGGAAGAAGTTAATTTAGCTTCAATAAAACCCCAACTTTCTTCTAAAAATGATCAGTCAATAGAAGATTTGATGGAAGATTCTCTATCAGCTGTAGAGGATATTATGAGAAACGCTCCTACCGTGCCGACTCACCCCAGCCAAGATTTACCAGCTTCTCCATCAGATGAGATAAAAAGAGAAACTCTTACTGTTCCAAGCCATCCAAGTCAAGATGTTCCTTCTTCTCCAGCAGAAGAGGCTGCAAGACAAGCTTCACTTACTCCTAGTCACCCGAGTCAAGAAGGACCTTCTACTCCATCAGCGGAAGGAGTATCAAGACCAACTCCAGGACCTGTTAGTCCTAGAAACGTAGAGAAGGAATTTAATGAAATCCCAACAAGGGTAGCTGTTTCTTATAAGACAGAAGGTCAGAGAGAGGTAAAAAGAGAAGTTCCTACTTCAAAACCAGTAGTAGAAAAGAAAGCTGTAGAAGAAATGCCTGCAACACCACTTCGTAGACGTCGTGAGACAGTTCAGCCTACTAAGAAGAAAAAATCAGGATTCAAGGCCTTCTTCATTTCTCTGCTGATTTTCCTAGGTTTGATTTCAGCAGGTGGTTACTTCGGTTATCAGTATGTTCAGTCATCTTTACAGCCTGTGGATGCTTCATCTAAACAATATGTGACAGTGCAAATCCCAGAAGGAGCCAATGTTCAAACAATTGGTTCAACTCTTGAAAAGTCTGGCTTGATTAAACACGGAGTGATTTTTGCTTTTTATGCGAAATATAAAAATTATTCAGATTTGAAGTCTGGCTATTACAATTTGCAAAAGAGTATGAGTACAGAAGATATCATCCACGAACTACAAAAAGGTGGAACAGCTGAAGCTCAAGAACCTGCGCTTGCGAGTTTAACAATTCCAGAAGGTTATACGATTGATCAAATTGCACAAGCAGTAGGTCAATTGCAAGGTGAATTTAAAGAACCTTTGACAGCGGATGCTTTCTTGTCTAAAGTTCAAGATGAGAACTTTATCAGCCAAGAAGTTGCCAAATATCCTAGTCTACTTGAAAGCTTGCCTACAAAGGAAAGTGGCGTTCGTTATCGTTTAGAAGGTTTCCTCTTCCCAGCTACTTACTCTATCAAGGAAAGCACAACTATTGAAAGCTTGATTGATGAGATGCTTGCAACTATGGACAAGACTTTGGCACCTCATTATAGTGCGATTAAGTCTAAAAATTTGACAGTCAATGAATTGTTGACGATTGCTTCACTAGTTGAAAAAGAAGGTGCTAAGACTGAAGATCGTAAGTTGATTGCAGGTGTATTCTACAATCGCTTGAATCTTGGTATGCCACTTCAAAGCAATATTGCCATCTTGTATGCCCAAGGCAAACTTGGTCAGAAGATTAGTCTTGCTGATGATGCTGGAATTGATACGACAATTAATTCACCGTATAATGTTTATACGAAAGCTGGTTTGATGCCAGGTCCAGTAGATAGTCCAAGTTTGGATGCCATTGAGGCAAGTATTAATCAGACTAAGAGTGATAACTTATACTTTGTAGCTAATGTTACAGATGGCAAGGTCTATTATGCTGCTACTCAGGAGGAGCATGATCGTAATGTCGCTGAACATGTCAATAGCAAGTTAAACCAAACAAACTAAAATTATGTGATGCTTCACATAATTTTCTTTAGAGAATATCATTAGAAGAAAGTTGAGAAAAATGGCAGAAAAAACATATCCTATGACCCTAGCGGAAAAGGAAAAACTTGAAAAAGAATTAGAAGAATTGAAATTGGTCCGCCGTCCAGAAGTGGTAGAACGCATTAAGATTGCCCGTTCATAC
The DNA here is from genome assembly GCF_000257905.1 of Streptococcus mitis SK579. GTDB lineage: Bacteria > Bacillota > Bacilli > Lactobacillales > Streptococcaceae > Streptococcus > Streptococcus mitis_L. The sequence goes on along the minus strand of NZ_AJJL01000051.1, from coordinate 42,702 downwards.
GGTGACCTTTCTGAAAACAGTGAATATGAAGCAGCTAAGGATGAACAAGCCTTTGTCGAAGGACAAATCTCTAGCTTGGAAACAAAAATTCGCTATGCTGAAATCGTCAATAGCGATTCAGTTGCTCAAGATGAAGTAGCGATTGGTAAAACAGTTACTATCCAAGAAATTGGTGAGGACGAAGAAGAAGTTTATATTATCGTAGGTTCAGCGGGTGCAGATGCCTTTGCAGGTAAGGTTTCAAATGAAAGCCCAATTGGACAAGCCTTGATTGGTAAGAAAACAGGTGATATAGCAACCATTGAAACACCTGTTGGTAGCTATGATGTAAAAATCTTGAAGGTTGAAAAAACAGCCTAAAAACAGAAAAAAAGGAGTGGGGAGGCAGTGCGCTTCACTCACTCCTTTTTCCATTTTAAATTGAATTGGAGACGTTATGAGTTCAAAGAAGAAAAAAAATAAGATGGAGCGTGGTCTGACTAATCGTCACGTGCAGGTTATGGCCATTGCTGGAACAATCGGAACAGGGCTCTTTTTGGGAGCAGGTCGCTCTATCAGCCTAACAGGTCCTTCCATTGTACTGATTTATATGATTACTGGGGCTTTTATGTTCCTCATGATGCGTGCGGTTGGGGAAATGCTCTACCAAGACCCTGAGCAACACACCTTTATCAACTTTATCACGCGCCATTTGGGTAAGGGCTGGGGATATTTTTCAGTCTGGTCTTACTGGCTATCCGTTGTCTTTATCGGTATGGCGGAAATCACAGCTATCGCTCACTATGTTCAGTTCTGGTTCCCTAGCTGGCCAAGTTGGATGATTGAGATTGGATTTTTGACCATTCTAGCCTTGGTCAATTTGATTGCGGTGAAACTCTTTGGGGAAGTTGAATTTTGGTTTGCTATGGTCAAGATTGTGGCTATTTTAGCCATGATCGCCACAGGAGTCTTTATGGTCTTGACAGGCTTTAAAACGCCTCATGGAGTAGCAAGTTTAGCTAATATTGCCGACAATTTCTCTCTCTTCCCAAATGGTGGAGTGAACTTTGTTATGGCTTTCCAGATGGTTTTCTTTGCCTACCTCATGATTGAGTTTATCGGGGTAACGACTTCAGAAACAAAAAATCCACGCCAGGTTTTGCCAAAAGCCGTTAAGGAAATTCCTCTACGAATCGTCTTTTTCTATGGTGGAGCTCTTTTGGCCATTATGTCTATTATTCCATGGCGTGAACTTGCTTCAGCTGATTCTCCCTTTGTTACAGTATTTGAATTGGCAGGTGTCAAGTGGGCAGCTGCCTTGATTAACTTTGTCGTTTTGACGTCAGCAGCATCTGCTCTTAACTCAACCCTTTATTCAACAGGTCGTCATTTGTACCAGATTGCTCATGATTCGCCAAATCCATTCCTAAAAGCAATCAAGGCAGATACCCTTTCTCGTCATAATGTGCCACAAAATGCCATCATTGCTTCAGCGGTTTTGATTGCCCTAGCAGCCTTTATCAACGTCTTGCCAGGAGTTTCGGATGCCTTTGCCTTGATTACGGCATCATCATCAGGTGTCTATATCGCCATTTATATCTTGATTATGGTGGCTCACCTTAAATACCGCAAGTCACCAGACTTTATGGCAGATGGTTATCTCATGCCCCATTATCGTTTCCTAAATCCTTTAACCATGCTCTTCTTTGCCTTTGTCTTTGTGACCCTCTTTTTACAAGAGTCTACATTTGTAGGAGCAATCGGATCAGCTATCTGGATTATCGGTTTTGGTATTTATAGCCAGTGGAAATTTAGAAAATAGCTTAAGGACTCATCAACTCAGGTTGGTGGGTTTTTGCTAGTTTGACAGTCTATTGAAATAAGACTATAATCAAGCTGTATCAGTTTTCGAGGAGGTTTAGATGTATTTTAGATTGGAAAATAAGGAATCCCATAAATCACAAGAAATAGGGAATCTGATTCGTGCTTATAACCGTTCAAAAAGAGAAGAGGCTGAAAGTGAGCCACTTAATCTTTATGTCGAAGATGAAAAGGGCAATCTCCTGGCAGGTTTGATAGCAGAGACTTTTGGAAATTGGCTAGAAATCGAGTATTTATTTGTAAAAGAAGAACTGAGAGGGCAAGGAGTCGGTTCAAACCTATTGCAGCAAGCAGAAACTGAAGCTAAGAATCGAAACTGTCGTTTTGCTTTTGTCAATACTTACCAGTTTCAAGCTCCAGATTTTTATAAAAGGCATGGCTACAAGGAAGTCTTTACCTTACAAGACTATCCCTACATTGGCCAAAGATATTATTATCAAAAGGATTTGTGACCTAGACTTCTTTACTTTGAAGAGGAGCTAAGCTAAGTAGAAAAAAGAACGAATACTCTTTATCATGTAAGATGATAGAGAGTTTTTTATTAATAAAATATTACAAAATGACATTTATATATTGCATTAAGTTAGATATATGGTATAATATTTTTGAAAAGAAGCGCAACTTTTTAAAAAATAGAAGGAGGATGCTAGTGGCTAAAAATTTAAAGTTAAAACTAGCTCGTGTGGAGCTTGATATGACACAAGGTGATTTGGCAGAAGCTGTGGGTGTTACGAGGCAGACTATCGGCTTGATAGAAGCAGGGAAATATAATCCTAGTCTCTCGCTCTGTCAGTCCATATGCAGATGCTTAGGCAAAACGTTAGACCAACTATTTTGGGAGGAAGAAGATGAAAAATAGAAAAAAACTTGTGATCAAAGATGAACGTACGGAAAAATTGGATGGAAATATTTCAGGAGAAATTCTCTTGGGTATGTACCTATTTTTGGCACTGGAAATTTTTGCCAAAGTTTATATTTTTAATTTAACGCTTCTATCCTATTTACCAGAATTACTTTTATTGATTGGAGTCGGTTTGTATGCCATTATTCGCCGCATGTATGTAGGAATTGATATTCGAGATATTGTTGAGAATACTGGAAAAGAAAGAATTTTATCTGCTTTGGGATTTTCTATAGTGATTTTATTGATTGATATCGTAGGAAATCGCGAGGAACTGGTCAATCTATTGACTTGGAAGTACTCCCTAAAAGTGGTTCTAGCAGTTATCATCTATCTCGTTGGGAGTTATTCTATGGACCGAGTTATCCTATACTTGAATCGCAGAAATCAGCAAGTTTGGGAGGAAGAAGATGAAAAATAGATTTTTTTATTATCAATTACTAGACGAAAGAGAAGAACAACTGATCAATAAAGCGGGGGCTGAAAGTTTCTATATCTCTATAGCTTTCTTGATTTTATCTTATATGATTGCAGTATTAGCACCAAGTCTTTTTAATCCGAGAATGATTCTCATCATTATCATTATTGGAACTTTTTACTTTTTCGGCCGTGCTCGAGATTTGGGTGTGAACTACTATAGTCGTTTTCATTTTACGATTTTGGGTTGTTTTTTCCTAACCTTGGCTATTACGGCTCTTTTGATGTTGCAGAATTATCAATTCAACATAGAAATTTATCAGCACAATCCTTTGAACGTTAAATACCTATCTGCTTGGGCAATTACTTATGTCATTTACCTTCCCTGTGTCTTTATTGGCAATCTTGGTCTTAAGAGCTATGGAGAATGGGCTCAGAAAAAGTTTGAACAAGATATGGATGAACTAGAGAGTGGTGAATAGCTTGTTACTTTTTTCTCAATACAGCTAAAATGTGATATAATAGTACTAATTTATTGGAATACATGAAAGTTCTTGAAAATTTTCATGTATTTCTAGTTAAGGAAGTAGGAAAAGTATGTATCCAGATGATAGTTTGACATTGCACACGGACTTGTACCAGATTAACATGATGCAGGTTTACTTTGACCAAGGGATTCACAATAAAAAGGCGGTCTTTGAGGTGTATTTCCGTCAGCAGCCTTTTCAGAACGGCTATGCGGTTTTTGCAGGTTTGGAAAGAATTGTGAACTATCTTGAAGACTTGCGTTTTTCAGATAGTGATATTGCCTATTTGGAGTCGCTTGGTTATCATGGGGCATTCTTGGACTACCTCCGCAATTTCAAGTTGGAGTTGACCGTTCGTTCTGCCCAAGAAGGGGACTTGGTCTTTGCTAATGAGCCAATTGTGCAGGTGGAAGGCCCTCTAGCTCAATGTCAGTTGGTTGAAACGGCTCTTTTGAACATCGTCAACTACCAGACCTTGGTGGCGACTAAGGCAGCTCGTATTCGTTCGGTTATCGAAGATGAACCCTTGATGGAGTTTGGAACACGTCGGGCTCAAGAGATGGATGCGGCCATCTGGGGAACACGCGCAGCGGTGATTGGTGGCGCCAATGGAACTAGCAACGTGCGTGCTGGTAAACTCTTTAATATTCCTGTTTTGGGTACTCATGCCCACGCCTTGGTACAGGTTTATGGCAATGACTATGAGGCCTTCAAGGCTTACGCTGCGACCCACAAAAATTGCGTCTTTCTTGTGGATACCTATGACACCCTTCGCATTGGGGTACCAGCTACCATTCAGGTGGCGCGTGAGCTGGGTGATCAGATTAACTTTATGGGTGTGCGGATTGACTCTGGGGATATTGCCTACATTTCCAAGAAAGTCCGTCAGCAGCTGGACGAGGCTGGATTTAAAGAGGCTAAGATTTATGCTTCAAATGATTTGGACGAAAATACCATCCTCAACCTCAAGATGCAAAAGGCCAAGATTGATGTCTGGGGCGTGGGAACCAAGCTGATTACAGCCTATGACCAGCCAGCTCTTGGGGCAGTTTATAAGATTGTGGCCATCGAAGATGAAAATGGTAACATGCGTAATACGATCAAGCTGTCTAATAATGCGGAAAAAGTGTCTACGCCAGGTAAGAAGCAGGTGTGGCGCATTACCAGTCGTGAAAAAGGCAAGTCAGAAGGCGATTATATCACTTATGATGGTGTTGATGTGAGTGACATGACAGAAATCAAGATGTTCCATCCGACTTATACCTACATCAAGAAGACGGTTCGTAATTTTGATGCCGTGCCTCTCTTGGTGGATATCTTCAAAGACGGAAAATTGATTTACAAGCTGCCTAGCTTGACTGAGATTCAGGACTATGCTCGTAAGGAATTTGACAAGCTTTGGGATGAGTACAAGCGTGTGCTCAATCCGCAGCACTATCCAGTGGATTTGGCGTGTGATGTATGGCAAGACAAGATGGACTTGATTGACAAAATGCGCAAGGAAGCTCTTGGTGAAGGAGAAGAAGAATGAGTTTGCAAGAAACCATTATCCAAGAACTGGGCGTGAAACCAGTGATTGATGCCCAGGAAGAAATCCGTCGTTCCATTGATTTCTTAAAGAGATACCTGAAAAAACATCCCTTCCTAAAAACTTTTGTACTAGGGATTTCTGGAGGACAAGATTCAACCTTGGCAGGGCGATTGGCCCAACTAGCTATGGAAGAACTGCGAGCAGAAACGGGCGATGACAGCTACAAATTTATTGCTGTCCGCCTGCCTTACGGAGTACAAGCTGATGAAGCAGATGCTCAAAAAGCCCTTGCCTTCATCCAGCCAGATGTCAGTTTAGTGGTGAATATCAAGGAGTCTGCAGATGCTATGACAGCTGCAGTTGAAGCGACAGATAGTCCTGTTTCAGACTTCAACAAGGGGAATATCAAGGCACGTTGCCGTATGATTGCTCAGTATGCCCTTGCTGGTACCCATAGCGGAGCGGTCATTGGAACAGACCACGCCGCGGAAAATATCACAGGTTTCTTTACCAAGTTTGGTGACGGGGGTGCAGATATTCTCCCTCTTTATCGCCTCAATAAACGCCAAGGAAAACAACTCTTGCAGGAACTTGGTGCAGACCCAGCCCTTTATGAAAAAATCCCAACAGCAGACCTAGAAGAAGACAAACCAGGCCTAGCTGACGAAGTAGCCCTCGGAGTCACTTATGAAGAGATTGACGACTACCTAGAAGGAAAAACAATCAGCCCAGAAGCTCAAGCAAGAATCGAAAACTGGTGGCACAAAGGCCAACATAAACGCCACTTACCCATCACTGTCTTTGATGACTTTTGGGAGTGAAAACCTCCAGTGGAGGTTTTCAGCCTCTTACCTTGAAATAAGAAAGTGAGAGAAGGTCCGAGGGACCTTGAACCCTAAGTTTAGAAATAAGAAAACGAGGAAGATCCGGTAACTCGAAGAGTTCGATTTCGTCGTCTCACCCCCGCAACGATGACTAGGTTTGAAAAAGCTTGCTAGAGCGCATTTCAAACCAGACAGCGACTGCGTCAAGAGATTAGATGAAAACTCGTTTTCTAGCTGTTATTAAGCTTAACCTTTTTTCCCCGAGCATGTAAACAAGTAAGCGAGGAAGGTCCAGTGGATCTTTTTAGCTTGAGCCTTGAAATTCAACAGCAAAACAAATTTCAATGCTGACTGGACAGAGAATCATCTATTAGAAAGCGAGGTAGCGTCATGAAATCTATTGCTACACAAATATTACAGACAGATCGTTTGATTTTAAGAAGATTTGTGGAAAGTGATGCAGAAGCTATGTTTCAGAATTGGGCTTCATCTGCTGAGAATCTAACCTATGTCACTTGGGATCCCCATTCTGATGTCGAGGTTACTCGAAACTCGATTCGTAATTGGATTGCCTCCTATACAAATCCCAACTATTACAAATGGACCATTTGTCTCAAAGAAAATCCAGAGCAAGTTATTGGAGATATTAGCATTGTTGAAATACACGAAGAAGATTCAAGTTGTGAAGTTGGCTATGTGCTAGGCAAGAAATACTGGGGTCATGGTATGATGACAGAGGCCTTAAAAGCTGTCTTGGACTTTTGTTTTACTCAAGCAGGTTTTCAAAATGTTAGAGCACGATATGCTAGTCTCAATCCAGCTTCAGGTCGTGTCATGGAGAAGGCTGGAATGTCCTATCTAAAGACTATTACCAATGGTGTAGAGAGAAAAGGCTATCTTGCGGATCTTATTTATTATCAGATAAGTAGGGAAGATTAGTGAATTTTCTTTTCTGATTTTATCGAAGTCAGACTGTGTCTGGCTTTTTTTGAAACATTTTTTACATAACCTGATTAAATTCCTATTTTTCCCTATCATTGTCCCTGTTTTTTCTGGAGTTTTGGGGCTATAATAGTCCTATCAAATCAAAGAATGGAGGAAGGCAATGGATAATATAATCTTTTTTATCAGTGTTTTTCTTGCTGGAATTCTTTCCTTCTTTTCTCCTTGTATTTTACCCTTGTTACCGGTCTATGCAGGGGTCTTGTTGGATGATAAAGATGGTGCTCAGGCTTCTAGTGGCAAATTTTCAATCTCAGTTGTCAGTTTATTGCGAACTCTGGCCTTTATAGCAGGTATTTCTTTTATCTTTATCTTACTGGGATATGGTGCTGGTTTTTTAGGAGACCTTTTGTATGCCTCTTGGTTTCAGTATGTTACGGGTGCGGTTATCATTCTCTTGGGCTTGCACCAGATGGAAGTCTTACATTTGAAGGGACTCTACAAGGAAAGAAGGCTACAATTAAAGAGACAGGGGCAAAAGGGTAAGGGCTATAGTCAGGCATTTTTACTGGGGTTGACCTTTAGTTTTGCTTGGACGCCTTGTGTAGGACCGGTTCTTGGTTCTGTTTTGGCCTTGGCGGCTTCAGGTGGCTCAGGTGCTTGGCAGGGAGCTGGTCTCATGTTGGTGTACACGTTAGGTTTGGCGTTACCATTCTTGGTTCTAGCCCTAGCCTCCAGCTATGTTTTGAAACATTTCCGAAAACTCCATCCTTATCTCGGAACTCTCAAAAAAGTGGGTGGTTTCCTCATTATCGTGATGGGAATCTTGGTGCTTTTGGGAAATGCTTCCATTTTGACTACATTATTTGAATAGAGAGGAAAAAGAAATGAAAAAATGGCAAACATGTCTCCTTGGAGTAGGCTCAATCTGTTGCTTGGCAGCTTGTTCAGCTAAAAACATGTCAGACGAGTCTACTATGAAGGAGCAAACAAAAACAGAACAAGTCAGTTCACAAACTGCGACTAAAGGTCAGGCGGTTGCTGATTTTGAGCTGACAGGAGTAGATGGTAAGACTTATCGCTTGTCTGATTACAAGGGCAAGAAAGTCTATCTTAAATTCTGGGCTTCTTGGTGTTCCATCTGTCTAGCTAGTCTTCCAGATACCGATGAAATTGCTAAAGATGCTGGTGATGATTATGTGGTCTTGACAGTGGCCTCTCCTGGACACAAGGGGGAACAAGCAGAAGCAGACTTTAAGAATTGGTACAAGGGTTTGGATTATAAACATTTCCCAGTTCTAATTGACCCATCAGGAAAACTTTTGGAAAGTTATGGTGTCCGTTCTTACCCAACTCAAGCCTTTATAGACAAGGAAGGCAAGCTGGTCAAAACGCAACCAGGTTTTATGGATAAGGATATGATTTTAAAGACATTGAAAGAAATGGGGTAGAGAAAGGCCATGAATGATAAAGTAAAATTGTTTGTCTTGGCAGGGATTTTTTTCCTAGTCATAAGCGGTTTCTATTTTCTATTGATGCGAAATGCAGGGCAGACAGATAGCTCGCAAATTGAGAAGGCGGCAGTTAGCCAAGGAGGAAAAACAGTGAAAAAAACAGAAGTTAGTAAAGACGCAGACTTGCACGAAATTTATCTGGCTGGAGGATGTTTCTGGGGAGTGGAGGAATACTTCTCACGTGTGCCTGGAGTGACGGATGCCGTTTCAGGATATGCAAATGGTAGAGGGGAGACAACCAAGTACGAATTGATTAACCAAACAGGTCATGCGGAAACTGTCCATGTCACTTATGATGCCAAGCAAATTTCTCTCAAGGAAATCCTGCTTCATTACTTCCGCATTATCAATCCAACTAGCAAAAATAGACAAGGGAATGATGTGGGAACCCAGTACCGTACTGGTGTTTATTACACAGATGACAAGGATTTAGAGGTAATCAACCAAGTTTTTGATGAGGTGGCTAAGAAATACGACCAACCTCTAGCAGTTGAAAAGGAGGCCTTGAAGAATTTTGTAGTGGCTGAGGATTACCACCAAGACTATCTCCAGAAAAATCCAAATGGCTACTGCCATATCAATGTCAATCAGGCGGCCTATCCTGTCATCGATGCCAGCAAATACCCCAAACCAAGTGATGAGGAATTGAAAAAGACCTTGTCACCTGAGGAGTATGCAGTCACCCAGAAAAATCAAACAGAACGAGCTTTTTCAAACCGCTACTGGGATAAATTTGAATCTGGTATCTATGTGGATGTGGCAACTGTAGAACCCCTCTTTTCATCAAAGGACAAGTTTGAGTCTGGTTGTGGTTGGCCTAGTTTCACCCAGCCCATCAGTCCAGATGTTGCAACTTACAAGGAAGATAAGTCTTACAATATGACACGCATGGAAGTGCGGAGCCGAGTTGGAGATTCTCACCTTGGCCATGTCTTTACGGACGGCCCACAGGACAAGGGGGGCTTACGCTACTGTATCAATAGTCTCTCTATCCGCTTTATTCCTAAAGACCAAATGGAAGAAAAAGGCTATGCTTATTTACTAGATTATGTTGATTAAGAGGGCTTTCCTAAGCAGTTAAAGGAGAATTTTGCTATACTGATACTAGTAAGTGACAAAGGAGAGAAGCATGACCTACACAATCTTAATCGTAGAAGATGAATATCTGGTAAGACAAGGCTTGACCAAGCTGGTCAATGTAGCAGCCTACGATATGGAAATCATCGGTCAAGCTGAAAATGGAAGACAGGCTTGGGAATTGATACAAAAGCAGGTGCCAGATATCATTTTAACCGATATCAACATGCCTCAGCTAAATGGCATCCAGTTGGCCAGTCTGGTCCGAGAAACCTATCCTCAGGTGCATTTGGTCTTTTTAACAGGTTACGATGATTTTGATTATGCCTTGTCTGCTGTCAAACTAGGTGTGGATGACTATCTGCTCAAGCCCTTTTCTCGTCAGGATATTGAGGAAATGTTGGGGAAAATCAAGCAAAAGTTGGATAAGGAAGAAAAGGAAGAGCAGTTACAGGATTTACTAACTGATAAGTTTGAAGGAAATATGGCCCAGAAGATTCAGTCTCATCTGGCTGATAGCCAGTTTAGTTTAAAGTCTTTAGCCAATGACTTGGGTTTTAGCCCGACTTATCTGAGTTCTTTGATTAAAAAAGAGTTGGGCCTACCTTTTCAGGATTATCTGGTGAGAGAACGTGTCAAACAAGCCAAACTCTTGCTTTTAACTACAGATCTGAAGATTTATGAGATCGCAGAGAAGGTTGGTTTTGAAGATATGAACTATTTTACCCAACGTTTTAAACAGATTGCAGGTGTGACACCTCGCCAGTTTAAGAAGGGAGAAGGTCGATGAAACGTTCTTCTCTTCTAGTCAGAATGGTTATTTCCATCTTTCTAGTCTTTCTCATTCTCCTAGCTTTTGTTGGGACTTTTTACTATGAATCTAGTTCTTCAGCCATTGAGGCTACCATTGAAGGCAATAGTCAAACGACTATCAGTCAGACTAGCCACTTTATCCAATCTTATATCAAAAAATTAGAAACCACCTCGACTAGTTTGACTCAGCAGACGGATGTCCTAGCCTATGCTGAGAATCCCAGTCAAGACAAGGTCAGGGGAATCCGAAATCTGTTTTTGACTATCTTGAAGGCAGACCAGGACTTGAAAACTGTTGTGCTGGTGACCAAATCTGGTCAGGTCATTTCTACAGATGATAGTGTGCAGATGAAAACTTCTTCTGATATGATGGCTGAGGATTGGTACCAACAGGCCATTCATCAGGGAGCCATGCCCGTTTTGACTCCAGCTCGTAAATCAGTTATTTCTGTCACTCAAGAACTTGTTGATGCGAAGGGAGCTAATTTGGGTGTGCTTCGCTTGGATATTTCCTACGAAACTCTGGAAGCCTATCTCAACCAACTTCAGTTGGGTCAGCAGGGTTTTGCCTTTATCATCAATGAAAACCATGAATTTGTTTATCATCCTCAACACACAGTTTATAGTTCGTCTAGCGAAATGGAGGCCATGAAACCCTATATTGAGACAGGGCAGGGCTATACTCCAGATCACAAATCCTACGTTAGTCAGGAAAAGATTGCAGGAACTGATTGGACGGTGCTTGGCGTGTCTTCGCTGGAGAAGTTAGACCAGGTTCGAAGTCAACTTATGTGGACCTTGTTTGGAGCCAGTATCACTTCTCTTCTTGCCTGTCTCTGCTTGGTGTGGTTCAGTCTTAAACGCTGGATTGCTCCTCTGAATGACTTGAGAGAAACCATGCTGAAAATTGCTTCTGGTAATCAGAATCTTCGTGCCAAGGAAACTGGTGCCCATGAACTGAGAGAAGTAACTCGCCAGTTCAATGCCATGTTGGATCAGATTGATCAGCTCATGGCAGCTATTCGCAGGCAGGAAGAAACGACCCGTCAGTATGAACTTCAAGCCTTGTCGAGCCAGATTAATCCGCATTTCCTCTATAATACCTTGGATACCATCATCTGGATGGCTGAATTCCAGGATAGTCAGCGCGTGGTTCAGGTGACCAAGTCCTTGGCGACCTATTTCCGCTTGGCGCTCAATCAAGGCAAGGACTTGATTTCCTTGTCCGACGAAATCAATCATGTCCGCCAGTATCTCTTTATCCAGAAACAACGTTATGGGGATAAGCTGGAATATGAGATTGAGGAAAATCCTGACTTTGATCATCTAGTCTTGCCCAAGCTGGTGTTGCAACCCCTTGTAGAGAATGCTCTTTACCATGGCATTAAGGAAAAGGAAGGTCAGGGTCATATTAAACTTTCTGTCCAGAAACAGGATTCAGGCTTGGTCATCTACATTGAGGATGATGGAGTTGGCTTCCAAGATGCTGGCGATAGTAGTCAAAGTCAACTCAAACGTGGGGGAGTTGGTCTTCAAAATGTTGATCAACGGCTCAAACTTCACTTTGGAGAACATTACCAGATGAAAATTGATTCTGCCCCCTCAAAAGGGACGACGGTTGAAATATACATAAATGGAATAGAAACTAGCTAACTCCCAGTCAATTCTGGGAGTTTTATGCGTAATTGAGAAAGCTTTCTAGGTTGTATATCTTGCTAAAACGTAGAAAAAACGATATGATAGATAGTGACAAAAGAGGTATCAAGTATGAAGGAAAAAGACATTCAAAGAGAAACAAGCCAGATTGTAAAAGATGTATTAGAAAAGGCCAATTTGAAGCAAGGATCTATCTTTGTTTTGGGCCTTTCTTCTAGTGAGGTGATAGGTGGTCAGATTGGCAAGGAATCCAGCCAAGAAATTGGCGAAATCATTGTGAAGACCATCCTAGATATCCTAGAGGAAAAAGGAATTCATCTAGCCGTTCAAGGCTGTGAACATGTCAATCGGGCTCTCGTTGTTGAACGTCAGGTTGCAGAGCAGTTTGGTCTGGAAATCGTTAGTGTCCTTCCTACCCTTCATGCAGGAGGTTCGGGTCAGTTGGCAGCCTTCAAGTTTATGAAGGATCCAGTTGAGGTTGAATTTATCAAGGCTCATGCTGGATTGGATATCGGAGACACTGCAATTGGCATGCATGTTAAGCATGTTCAGGTTCCGATTCGCCCTCTTTTGAGAGAGATTGGTCATGCCCATGTAACGGCGTTGGCTAGTCGTCCAAAATTAATTGGAGGTGCGCGTGCGCACTATCCGCAAGATTCTATTAGAAAGTCGTGAAAATGAGAAAAACAAAACAACAACTAGAAAAGATTACCAAATATTCGATTCGTAAACTAACTGTTGGGGTAGGTCCTGTAGCTATCGGGGCCTTCCTTTTTGGTGCTAGTCCCCTTTTAGTGGATAAGGTGCAAGCCAATGAAGTTGGCGGTGCTCATAGCGTTCATTACCGTTATTTGGCGGAGCAGGAATTGACCGAGTCTGAAAAAGCCCTGATTCACCATGAAGTTCCTACAGAATTTCAAGATGATGATATTCTTTATGTAGTTTATCGTAAGAAGGTAACTAACAGTCAACAACTTCCTTACACAGGAAGTAAGGAACTAGCTTGGGCAGGTCTTGGCTTGGGAACTGCTTCTCTAGCAGTCTTTTTGGTGTCCAAAAAAGGTCGCAAAGAGGTTCTAGGTGTTCTCTTGATTGGTTCTTTAGGAGCCAGCACCTTTGTACCTTATGGAACATTTGCGTTTGAAAATAAAGAATTGCTTTCTTATAACCAAACTATTTCGACCTCTACCCATGAAGGCTTGGCTGAAGGGATTATCCACATTGATGGCTATGAATACATTGGATACTTCAAGGAAGCAGAACTCCATCCATCAAGACCCGCTTCAGCTGAGAAGCCTCAGTTACCAGTAGAAAAGCAAATTCCAACAGGAATTGAAAAATCTGAAGTTGCTACAAAGGCTGAATCTCTAGTTCAACCAGAAGCACCAGCTTATACAAATGAGCTTATATCCAAAGGCACTCAAGAGGAAGGCAAAGAAGGTCAGGCTCTAACGCAACCAAGCTTACCAGAGGCTCCAATCGAAGCAAAAGGAACCCAAGAGGAAGGCAAAGCAGGCCAAGCCTTAACGCAACCGGCCTTGCCAGAAGCTCCAGTAGAGGCCAAAGGAACCCAAGAAGAAGGCAAAGCAGGTCAGGCTCTAACGCAACCAAACTTACCAGAGGCTCCAATCGAAGCAAAAGGAACCCAAGAGGAAGGCAAAACAGGCCAAGCTCTAACACAGCCAGAACTTCCAGAGGCTCCAGTTGAAACGAAAGGTACTCAAGAAGAAGGCAAAGCAGGTCACTCTTTAATCCAACCGGACTTACCAGAAGCTCCAGTAGAGGCCAAAGGTACTCAAGAAACAGGCAAGGAAGGTCAGTCCTTAACGCAACCAGAATTGTCAGAAGCTAGGGTAGAGGCCAAAGGCACTCAAGAGGAAGGCAAGGAAGGCCAATCCTTAACGCAACCAGAATTGCCAGAAGCTCCAGTAGAGAGCAAAGGAACCCAAGAGGCAGGTAAGGAAGGCCAATCCTTAACGCAACCAGAATTGCCAGAAGCTATAGTCGCAGTTAAAGGAACCCAAGAGGTAGGTAAGGAAGGTCAATCTTTAACCCAACCTGCATTACCAGAAGCTACGGTAGAGGTCAAAGGTACACAAGAGGAAGGCAAAGCAGGCCAGTCCTTAACCCAACCCGAATTACCAGAGGCTACAGTAGAGTCTAAAGGAACTCAAGAGGCAGGCAAGGAAGGTCAGTCCTTAACGCAACCAGAATTGCCAGAAGCTACGGTAGAGGCCAAAGGCACTCAAGAGGAAGGCAAGGAAGGCCAATCCTTAACGCAACCAACCTTGCCAGAAGCTACAGTCGCAGTTAAAGGAACCCAAGAGGCAGGTAAGGAAGGTCAATCTTTAACCCAACCTGAATTACCAGAAGCTACGGTAGAGGTCAAAGGTACACAAGAGGAAGGCAAAGCAGGCCAGTCCTTAACCCAACCCGAATTACCAGAGGCTACAGTAGAGTCTAAAGGAACTCAAGAGGCAGGTAAAGAAGGACAAGCTCTTGTACAAGAACAGTTACCTGAGTATAAAGTAACTGAGGGAACCCTTGTTGAAACATCAACTACAGACTTAGACTACAAAACTGAAACGATTGAGGATCCAACCAAGTATACGGACGAAGAAACTGTCGTAAGAAATGGTGAAAAAGGAAGTCAAGTTACTAAAACAACTTATAAAACAATAGAAGGTGTTAAAACTGATCAAGTTCTTTCAACTAGCACAGAAGTGACCAAGGAGCCTGTAAATCAACAGGTAAGCCGTGGTACAAAACCAATTGAAGGAACTTTTGTAGAGGATAGCCTTGAAAAGATTCCATTTAAAGAAACGATTGAAGAAGATGCTCAACTGAAAAAAGGTTTAGAAGTTGTAGCTCAAGAAGGGAAAGAAGGTCAGAAAAAAATCACCAAGACCTTTAATACCATCAAAGGAGTTAAAACAGAGGACGCTCCAAAAGTAACAGAGGAAATCCTTGAGGAACCTCAAGACAAAATTTTGAAACGTGGTACCAAGAGTTTTGAAAAACCAGTATTGACCATCACAGCAGTTGAACCTAAAGATTTAAAGCGTACTTCAGATGTTAAATACAGTCTAGAAAATCCAAGTAAGGCAGCCATTAAATCTATCACCCTAATTCTGAAAAAAGGTGATGAGATTGTGAAGACATTGAATGTTTCACCAGAAGATCTAACAGCTTCTTTGACAGACTTACAGTACTACAAAGATTATAAACTTGAAACGAAGATGGTTTATGATCGTGGTGAGGGTGATGAGGAAGAAGTTCTGAAAGAAGAACCGCTAAGGATCGACCTCAAAAAAGTCGAAATAAAAAACATCAAAGAAACAAGCTTGATGAGTGTGGACGCTGACGGTAACGAAACAGATACTAGTTTGCTGACAGAAAAACCAGCTGATGTTGCTCCGCTTTACCTACGAGTGACAACTCAAGACAACAAAGTTACAAGACTTGCCGTTGACAAGATTGAAGAAGTAGAAAAAGACGGAAAAACTTTATACAAAGTCACTGCCAAAGCACCTGATTTGATTCAACGTAATGCTGAAAATACACTTAGCGAAGAGTATGTTCATTACTTTGAAAAACAAAAAGCAAAAGAAGGTAATGTTTACTACAACTTCAACGAGCTTGTAAAAGATATGAAAGCTAACCCTAGCGGTGAGTTCAAACTTGGTGCAGATTTAAATGCAGCCAATGTACCAACTCCAAATAAAGAGTATGTTCCTGGTACATTTAAAGGTAAGTTATCAAGTGTTGACGGGCAACGTTATTCAATCCACAATATGTCTCGTCAATTATTTGGTGGTATTGAAGGTGGTTCAGTTAAAGATGTTAACTTGGCTAATGTTGATATTAATATGCCTTGGATTGACAATATTTCTGCTCTTGCTAGAACTGTCAAAAATGCTACGGTTGAAAACATTAAAGTAACTGGTAGTATCCTCGGTAGAGATGGAATTGCTGGTATTATTAATAAAGGCGATACTGGAGCTCAATTAACAAATGTTGCATTCATCGGTAATCTTACTGGTGTTGGTAACAGAGGTTGGGATTTCGGTGGAATTGCCGGAGAACTTTGGAAAGGTAATATAGATAAAGCTTATGTAGAAGCTAATATGGTAGCTAATAAAGCTCGTATCGGTGGTCTTGTTGCTAGAACGGACAACAGTGGCGACCCTAACGGAATCGGTAAATACGGGGCTGTACGTAATGCTGTTACAAAAGGAACTATTAAAGTAAAAGATCCTGTTGAAACAGGTGGATTCATCAGTAAAAACTGGGCATGGGGTAAAGTTGCTGATTCTGTGTCTATGATGAAAGTTGAAAATGGTGAAGTGTTCTATGGATCTAAAGATATTGACGAAGATGGTGGATATTTCTCAAATAACGCATTAGAACGTAACTTCATCGTGAAAGATGTAAGTACAGGTAAGCGTTCATTTAAATTCTCTGTTTCTAACCGAATTAAAGAAGTTTCTCAAGAAGAAGCTGACCAGAAAATTGCAACTTTAGGAATTACAGCTAATGATTATGTTATCAATCCTCTTGTTTCAGACACACTAAATAATGTAAAACCAAAATCTGACACTTACAAAGATACTCAAGACTACGATGCATCTCGTGAGCTTGCTTACCGTAACATCGAAAAACTTCAACCATTCTATAACAAAGAATGGATCGTCAACCAAGGGAACAAGCTTGCAGCTAATAGTCCATTAATGACTAAAGAAGTCTTGTCTGTTACGGCGATGAAAGGCAATGCCTTTGTCACAGACCTTACAGATGCGGACCATATTTTTGTCCACTACGCAGATAAGACAAAAGACATCTTTACAATTTCACCGAAAGAATCTAAAGTTAAACAAGTGAAAGAATACAGTGTCGCTGAGCTTGGTGAAGTTGTTTATACACCAAATATGGTGGTTAAAGATCGTGCAGATTTAATCAGCGCTATCGAAAGCAAGTTAAGTCCAGTTGAACTGCAATCTGACCCGATTTACCAACATTTGGGCAGAACTGGTGGCAACAAAGTCAATGCAATTAAGGATTTGTACTTAGAAGAAAGCTTCAAGTACGTTAAAGATAATCTTACTCAATTTGTTACGAAGTTAGTGGAAAATGAAGATCACCAACTTAACACAGATGAAGCTGCTAAACGTGCTCTGATTAAGAAAATTGATGACAATAAGGCTGCAGTTCTTCTTGGTTTGTCTTACCTCAACCGTTACTACGGTGTTAAATTCGATGACTTTAATATTAAAGAGTTAATGTTATTCAAACCGGACTTCTATGGTAAGAATGTTAGTGTGTTAGACTTCTTGATTAAGGTTGGCTCTAAAGAAAATAATATTAAAGGTGATAGAACTTTAGAAGCTTATCGTGAAACTATCGGTGGAGTTATTGGTATAGGCGAGTTAAATAGTTTCTTAGACTATAATATGCGTCTCTTCACAAGTGATACTGACTTAAACGATTGGTTCATAAAAGCAACTAAAGATAATGTATATGTCGTTGAACCAAAAACAACAACTCCTGAATTTGCCGATAAGAAACACAGAGCATACGAAGGATTAAATAATGATGTTCACGGTAAGATGATTCTGCCACTTCTTAACTTAAAAGATGCTCACATGTTCTTAATCTCAACATATAACACTATGGCTTACAGTTCATTTGAGAAATATGGTAAGAACACAGCAGCAGAGCGTGAAGCATTCAAGAAAGAAATCGATAAAGTAGCAAAAGCTCAACAAAATTATCTAGACTTCTGGTCTCGTTTATCATTAGATAAAGTTCGTAACCAACTGCTTAAGAGCAACAACATGGTACCAACACCAGTACTAGATAACCAAAACTATCCAGAAGGTACTGACAAATACGGTCACACTAACAGCGGTAAAGACATTGCTCCAGTTCGCGAACTATACGGACCAACAGGTCGTTACCATGCTACTGACTGGCGTATGGGAGCTGTAGCTCGTATCTACGGTAATCCTTATAAGGATGATTCAGTCTTCTTCATGGTTACCAATATGATTAGTGACTTTGGTATCTCTGCATTTACTCACGAAACGACTCACGTAAACGACCGTATGGTTTACTTAGGTGGTTCAAGACACCGTGAAGGAACAGACTTAGAAGCATTTGCACAAGGTATGCTACAATCACCAGCTGAAACAAGCCCAAACGGTGACTTTAAAGCACTTGGATTGAACATGGCCTACGAACGTCCAAATGATGGAAACCAATGGTATAACACTAATCCAAATGACCTTACATCTCGTGAAGAAATCGATCACTACATGAAAGGCTTTAACGATACACTCATGCTTCTTGATTACCTTGAAGGAGAGGCTGTCTTAAATCATCACGATAAAGCCTTAAATAGTGCTTGGTTCAAGAAAGTAGATAAGCAACTTCGTGGAGCTAATACGAAGAACCAATACGACAATGTTAGAGATTTAAATGCAGAAGAAAAAGAATATAATTTAACATCTGTTAACGACTTAGTAGAGAAAAACTTCATGACTAAACACGGTCCTGGTAATGGTCAGTATGACCCAACTGGATTCGGTTCTGCTTATGTAACGGTGCCTATCACTGCTGGTATCTATGGTGGTAATACGAGTGAAGGAGCACCAGGAGCAATGTCATTTAAACATAATACCTTCCGTATGTGGGGTTACTATGGATATGAAAAAGGGTTCCTAAATTATGCTTCTAACATGCTGAAAAATGAGTCTAAACAAGCAGGTCATGCTACTCTAGGAGATGACTTCATCATTAAGAAAGTTTCTGATGGTAAATTTAGTACTCTAGAAGATTGGAAGAAAGCATACTTCAAAGAAGTTGTTGATCAAGCGAAAGCAGGATTTAACCCTGTTACAATTGACGGTACTACATACAGTAGTTACGACGACTTGAAGAATGCATTTGCTGCAGCTGTCGATAAAGATAAAGCAACTCTAAATAATGGTTCAGTTAAATTTGATAATACTGTATCACTTAAAGAGAAACTCTTCAAGAAACTTCTTCAACAAACAAATAGCTTTAAAACTTCAATCTTTAAATAATCGAACTCTCTCATCTGCTTTGCGGATGAGGGTTTTCTTATTTTATGCTATACTTAAGATATGCATAGAAAAACAGTGATTGATTTTAGGACTTTGGGGGAGAGATATATCTTTACCCAGCCTATCAAAGAGTTAAAAACCAGAGATTTAGCAGAAGTGGCAGATTTGCTGGCACAAGTGGAAAGTTACCAAGAGCAAGGCTATTATGTGGTGGGTTATGTCAGCTATGAGGCTGCACCTGCTTTTGAGGAGAAATTAGCAGTTCACAAGGCTCCTTTATTGGACGAGTATTTGCTTTACTTTACAGTTCATGATAGGGTAGAAACATCCCCTATTCCTCTGACTTATGATGAATTTGATTTGCCTTCAAATTGGCAGGAAGTAACGTCTGCAGAGGACTATGAAAAGGCTATTGCCCAGATACATCATCATTTGCGGCAGGGAGATACCTATCAGGTCAACTACACTGTCCAACTCAAGCAAGACTTAAGTGCCAATCCTTTTGCCATCTACAATCGTATGGTGGTAGAGCAGGAGGCGGGCTACAATGCTTATGTTGAACATGACGAGATGGCAGTGATATCCATGAGTCCAGAGCTCTTTTTTGAGCAAAATGGCCGCGAGTTGATAACGCGACCAATGAAGGGAACGACTCAGCGTGGCATAACTGACCAAGAAGACTTAGAGCAGGCTAGTTGGTTGGAGCAGGATCCTAAAAATCGCTCTGAAAATATGATGATTGTGGACCTCTTGCGCAATGATATGAATCGTATTTCTGAAGTGGGCAGTGAGCATGTGGAGCGTCTGTGTCAGGTAGAGCAGTACTCAACCGTTTGGCAAATGACTTCGACCATCAAGAGTCGGTTGCGAGAGGATGTAGACCTTGTTGAAATCTTCCGCTCTCTCTTTCCTTGTGGTTCCATAACGGGTGCTCCGAAAATTGCGACTATGGAGATTATCAAAAATTTGGAGCCTCAACCGCGCGGAGTCTACTGTGGAACGATTGGTCTCTTGCTTCCACATGGACGACGGATTTTTAATGTGGCTATTCGGACCATTCAACTGCATAAAGGGAAAGCTATCTATGGAGTTGGTGGCGGCATTACATGGGATAGCACTTGGGAATCTGAATACCGAGAAGTTCATCAAAAGGCGGCTGTTCTCTATCGGAAACAAGCTCGTTTTCAGCTGTTTACTACTGGGAAGATCAGCCAGAAGAACTTGTTGTTTGAAGAACAACATCTGGAAAGGCTGAGAAAAGCTAGTCGTTATTTTGCCTTTCCTTTTGAGGCAGAGGACTTGAAACAAAAGATAGAGGAAGAGTGTCAGGCTTGTGATGCTAATCAAGATTACCGCTTGCGAATTAGCCTTAGCAAATCTGGAGAGATAAAACTCAGTCGTCAAGCATTAATACCCCTTAGTCCAAGTTTTTGTCAGTCCAAACTTTGCCTTCAGGAAGTCAATTTGCAACAAGCCTTTACCTATTTTAAAACAAGCCACCGACCGCATTTGAGCCTGGGGAAGCAGGAAATTATTTACCATAATGCAGCTGGAGAGTTATTGGAAACCTCAATCGGAAATTTGGTTCTGAAAATCGCTGGAAAACTCTACACACCGCCTATCCGACTTGGAATCTTGCCAGGGATTTACCGTCAGCATTTGCTGGAAAGAGGACAGGTAGAAGAGAAAGTCTTGACCTTGGCAGATTTAGCCCAAGCGGAAGCTATTTACGGCTGTAATGCCGTGAGAGGCTTATATGAGTTAATCTTATAGGATAAGTAGATGAAACTAATATTTTTACACGGCTTAGGGCAGTCAGCAGAGTCTTGGAAAGAAGTTCGGAATCATTTGAAGGATAAGCTTACAAAGTCTCTTGAATTGCTGAAATAAGTTTGATAAAATAATATTGAAAACGATATCATAATTATAGGAGAAAGAAATGAACAAACGTCTATTTTTAAAAATGAGTCTGGCTACCTTGCCAGTTTTAGCTTTGTTTTCACAGCCTGTGTTAGCAGAAGAAAACATTCATTTTTCTAGCTGTAAGGAAGCTTGGGCAAATGGATACTCGGATATTCACGAGGGAGAACCGGGATATTCTGCCAAGTTAGATCGCGATCATGATGGTTTGGCTTGCGAATTGAAGAATGCTCCTAAGGGTACTTTCAAAGCAAAACAATCAACTGCGGCTCAAAGCAATACAAGTTCAGCAACAGCAAGTGGTTGGGTTAAGCAGGATGGTGCTTGGTATTACTTTGATGGAAATGGAAATCCAGTGAAAAATGCTTGGCAGGGAAGCTATTACCTGAAAGCTGATGGTAAAATGGCACAGAGCGAATGGATTTATGACTCTTCTTATCAAGCTTGGTATTATTTGAAATCAGATGGTTCTTATGCAAAGAATGCATGGCAAGGAGCTTACTACCTTAAATCAAACGGTAAAATGGCACAAGGTGAGTGGGTTTATGACTCTTCTTACCAAGACTGGTATTACTTGAAATCAGATGGTTCATACGCTCGTAATGCATGGCAAGGAAATTACTATTTGAAATCAGATGGCAAAATGGCTAAAAATGAGCGAGTTGATGGAGGCCGCTACTACGTAGATGCTTCAGGCCTCTGGAAACCATAAGTCAGGATAAAATCTAGAAAGTTAATGCAAACCTTTGCATAAATGAGTGAATTTTGTTATACTATAACTGTAAGCATTTTCAATTAATTCATAATGAAAAAGGAGAATATGATGAGTCAAAAGATTATTGGGATTGACCTTGGTGGAACTTCTATCAAATTTGCAATCTTGACAACAGCAGGAGAAATCCAAGAAAAATGGTCTATCAAGACCAACATTTTGGATGAGGGAAGTCATATCGTAGATGATATGATTGAGTCTATTCAACATCGTTTGGACTTGCTTGGATTGGCAGCAGCGGACTTCCAAGGTATTGGGATGGGATCACCAGGTGTGGTTGACCGTGAAAAAGGGACTGTTATCGGTGCCTACAACCTCAACTGGAAAACCCTTCAACCAATCAAAGAAAAGATTGAAAAAGCCGTGGGTATTCCATTTTTTATCGATAATGATGCCAACGTAGCTGCTCTTGGTGAACGTTGGATGGGTGCTGGTGATAACCAACCAGATGTTGTCTTTATGACACTCGGCACAGGTGTTGGTGGCGGTATCGTCGCAGAAGGAAAATTGCTTCACGGTGTTGCCGGTGCTGCTGGTGAACTTGGCCATATCACTGTGGACTTTGACCAACCAATCGCATGTACTTGTGGGAAAAAAGGCTGTCTTGAGACAGTGGCTTCAGCAACAGGTATTGTCAACTTGACTCGTCGTTACGCAGATGAATACGAAGGCGATGCAGAATTGAAACGTTTGATCGACGACGGTGAAGAAGTAACAGCTAAAACTGTCTTTGACTTGGCAAAAGAAGGAGACGACCTTGCCTTGATCGTCTACCGTAATTTCTCACGTTACTTGGGTATTGCATGTGCCAACATCGGTTCAATCCTTAATCCATCAACAATCGTTATCGGTGGTGGTGTATCGGCTGCAGGAGAATTCCTTCTACAAGGTGTTCAAAAGGTTTATGATGAAAATACCTTCCCACAAGTTCGCACAACAACTAAGCTAGCTCTTGCAACTCTAGGAAATGACGCTGGAGTGATTGGAGCAGCATCACTTGTATTGCAATAAAATAAAAAAGGAGAAAATTGCTTTCCAGAAGCGAGTGATTTTCCTCCTTTCTTTTTTTATGCTATACTAGTTAGGACAATAAATGAGGTGAGAGCAAATGACAAAAGCAGATACAATTTTTAAAGAGAATATTGAACGAATCCTCAAAGACGGTGTCTTTTCTGAACAGGCACGTCCCAAGTACAAGGATGGAACTGTTGCTAACTCTAAGTATGTAACGGGTGCTTTTGCCGAGTATGACTTGGCCAAAGGGGAATTCCCCATCACGACCTTGCGTCCCATTGCCATCAAATCCGCCATCAAGGAATTGCTCTGGATTTACCAAGACCAGTCCAATAGTCTAGAAGTTCTTAATGACAAGTACAATGTCCACTATTGGAATGACTGGGAAGTGGGAGATACAGGGACCATCGGTGAGCGCTATGGGGCTGTTGTTAAGAAACACGACATCATCAATAAGCTTCTCAAGCAGTTGGAAGCCAACCCTTGGAACCGCCGCAATATCATTTCGCTCTGGGATTACCAAGCTTTCGAAGAAACAGATGGGCTGCTCCCATGTGCCTTTCAGACCATGTTGGATGTCCGTCGTATAGATGGAGAAATCTATCTGGATGCGACCTTGACCCAGCGTTCTAATGATATGCTGGTGGCTCACCACATCAACGCTATGCAGTACGTAGCTCTTCAAATGATGATTGCCAAGCATTTCGGCTGGAAGGTTGGAAAGTTCTTCTACTTTATCAACAACCTCCATATCTATGACAATCAATTTGAACAAGCTCAGGAATTGCTCCGTCGTGAGCCGTCAAACTGCCAACCTCGTTTGGTCTTGAATGTACCAGATAAGACCAATTTCTTTGATATTAAAGCAGAAGATTTTGAGCTGGTGGATTATGACCCTGTCAAGCCACAGTTGAAGTTTGATCTAGCTATTTAATACTCTTCGAAAATCTCTTCAAACCACGTCAGCGTCGCCTCATCAACAACCTCAAAACCATGTTTTGAGCTGACTTCGTCAGTCTTATCTACAACCTCAAAGCAGTGCTTTGAGCAACCTGTGGCTAGCTTCCTAGTTTGCTCTTTGATTCTCATTGAGTATAAAAGAATAGAAAAAAAGAAGTTGAGACAATGAATCCCAACTTCTTTTATTTCTTAACGTGATACGCGGCGACGAGCTGCTTTTTTACGGTTTTCTTCGACGAAAGCTGCTTTTTGCTCTTCTGGTTCGATTACTTTCTTTTTAAATGCGTATACCGCGCCCGCAAGTGCAGCAACAGTTCCTGCGACACCTGTTACAAGACCTTTAGCGAATCCTTTAGCCATGAGTCTTCCTCCTTTATATTCTCAATCAGTCAGCCTCTTCAAGAGGTCACATTTTTCTGACTGACCTTTTTGTGTTATAATAATAGTAACGAAAAAATGGGAATTTTTCAAGGAAAAAAGATGAAAACAAAAATAATTGTGATTGTTGGACCGACTGCAGTTGGAAAGACGGCTCTCGCCATTGAAGTGGCCAAGTGTTTTAATGGCGAAGTTGTTAGTGGCGATAGTCAGCAGGTTTATCGAGGTCTAGATATTGGGACGGCTAAGGCTAGTCCAGAAGAGCAGGCAGCTGTTCCCCATCATTTAATCGATGTTAGAGAGGTAACCGAGTCTTACTCGGCTTTTGATTTTGTTTCAGAAGCTAAGATGGCTATTGAGGATATTCACAGTCGGGGTAAGCTAGCCATTATCGCTGGTGGAACAGGACTTTACATACAGAGTCTACTAGAAGGATATCATCTGGGTGGAGAGACACCACATGAGGAGATTTTGGCCTATCGGGCTAGTTTGGAGCCTTATTCAGATGAGGAATTAGCTCATCTTGTGGCGCAAGCAGGCCTTGAAATTCCTCAGTTTAATCGTCGTCGTGCTATGCGTGCCTTGGAAATTGCCCATTTTGGTCAGGATTTGGAAAATCAAGAGACCTTGTATGAACCACTGATTATCTGCTTGGATGATGAACGTAGTCAACTTTACGAGCGCATTAACCGCCGCGTGGATCTGATGTTTGAGGCTGGGCTTTTGGATGAGGCCAAGTGGCTCTTTGACCATTACCTTGATGTGCAGGCGGCTAAAGGAATTGGCTACAAGGAACTCTTTCCCTATTTCCTTGGAGAGCAGACCTTGGAGGAAGCTAGTGAGAGCCTTAAACAAGCGACCCGTCGTTTTGCCAAGCGTCAGTTGACCTGGTTCCGTAATCGCATGCAGGTGACCTTTTATCAGATCGCAGAGTCTGGTGTAAAAGACCGCATTTTAAGCCAGATAGAGGAGTTTTTATATGATTGATACGGAAAAAAAAGAGGAGCGAGTCCTGCTCATTGGAGTTGAACTCCAGGGCATGGACAATTTTGACCTCTCCATGGAAGAATTGGCCAGTCTGGCTAAGACTGCTGGAGCTGTCGTAGTAGATAGTTACAGACAAAAACGTGAAAAGTATGATTCCAAGACTTTTGTTGGTTCTGGTAAGTTGGAAGAAATTGCGCTCATGGTGGATGCAGAAGAGATTACAACTGTCATTGTCAATAACCGTTTGACTCCGCGACAAAATGTCAATCTAGAAGAAGTTCTCGGAGTCAAGGTCATTGACCGTATGCAGTTGATTTTGGATATCTTTGCCATGCGAGCTCGAAGCCATGAAGGGAAGCTCCAAGTCCACCTAGCCCAGCTCAAATATCTCTTGCCTCGCTTGGTTGGTCAGGGAATTATGCTCAGCCGTCAGGCAGGGGGAATAGGATCCCGTGGACCTGGTGAAAGCCAGTTGGAGCTGAATCGTCGTAGCGTTCGCAATCAAATCACGGATATAGAGCGCCAGCTCAAGGTGGTTGAGAAAAATAGGGCGACTGTCAGAGAAAAACGTCTGGAGTCTAGCATCTTTAAGATTGGTTTGATTGGTTACACCAATGCTGGGAAATCAACCATCATGAACACTTTGACCAGTAAGACCCAGTATGAGGCTGACGAGCTCTTTGCGACTCTGGATGCGACGACTAAGAGTATTCATCTAGGGGGCCATCTTCAGGTAACTTTGACAGATACCGTGGGCTTCATCCAAGATTTACCGACAGAGTTAGTGTCCAGTTTCAAATCAACCTTGGAAGAAAGCAAGAATGTGGACCTTCTGATTCATGTCATTGATGCCAGCAATCCTTACCACGAGGAACATGAGAAAACAGTTCTTTCCATCATGAAAGACTTGGACATGGAGGATATTCCTCGCCTGACTCTTTATAATAAAGCGGATTTGGTCGAAGATTTTACGCCGACCCAAACTCCTTATGCCCTCATTTCTGCCAAGTCTGAGGATAGTCGTGAGAATTTGCAGGCTCTACTGCTAGAGAAAATCAAGGATATTTTTGAAACCTTTACCCTACGCGTGCCTTTTTCTAAGTCCTACAAGATTCATGATTTAGAAAGTGTTGCGATTTTGGAAGAACGTGATTATCAGGAGGATGGCGAAGTGATTACAGGCTACATTTCTGAGAAAAACAAATGGAGGTTAGAGGAATTTTATGACTGATATCAAAACATTGGCTCTAAAATATGGAGGTTATACAAGTTTAGATAAGGTCTATCTGGATCAGCTTCTAGCTGGTAAAACAGAGCAGGAACAGTTGGCACTTATTACACCTCCGCCCAGCGTTGTCAATGCTTATTTTGCAGAACTCTACCAGAAAAAGAGTCCTGAAGCTGCGACTGATTATTTTGCAGAACTCAGTCAGGAACTGAATCTTTACAATGCTGAACCAAGTTTCACCTTAGAAAACAAGCCCTTTATTCGTCTTAACCTATCTGGCAAATCCTTTGGTTTTTGTTATGAGAGTGAGGGTCTTAGTCGGATTTTTTCTGAAAATAAGGAAGTAATCTCGGATGACTTGCTCTTTGAAATTGCGCAAATTTTCCCCCATCAACTAGTCTTTGAAGAGTCTGACAAGATTTACATGAAGGCTGTCGGGGACGAGGAAGTTGTTAGCATGGAGAGTCTCACAGCTTTGACTGATTTGGAAAGCTTGGCTGATGGTCGTAAACGTCTCAAAGGCTACAGTCAAGAGGATTTATTGCAAGAAGCTAGAGCTTTTTCTGGCAAGCGCTATTTCCGATCGGAAAACCGCACAGCTATGTTATATATTGATTAATTAGAAAGTATCGAATGGATATTCAATTTTTAGGAACGGGGGCTGGTCAGCCCTCTAAAGCCCGCAACGTTTCCAGTCTCGCCCTGAAACTCTTGGATGAGATTAACGAAGTTTGGCTCTTTGACTGTGGAGAAGGGACGCAGAATCGCATTCTTGAAACCACAATTCGACCACGTAAGATCAGCAAAATCTTTATCACCCACCTACATGGAGACCACATTTTTGGCTTACCAGGTTTCCTTTCTAGCCGTGCCTTTCAAGCCAATGAAGAGCAGACAGATTTGGAAATCTATGGACCGCAAGGGATTAAGTCATTTGTCTTAACCAGTCTTCGTGTGTCAGGTTCGCGCCTGCCTTACCGTATTCATTTTCATGAGTTTGACCAAGATTCTTTAGGGAAAATCCTTGAAACCGATAAATTCACGGTGTATGCAGAGGAGCTGGACCACACTATTTTCTGTGTTGGCTATCGTGTCATGCAAAAGGATCTAGAAGGAACGCTGGATGCTGAAAAACTCAAGACTGCTGGTGTCCCATTTGGCCCACTTTTTGGGAAAATCAAGAACGGCCAGGATGTTGTTCTCGAAGATGGGACTGAAATCAAGGCAGCAGACTATATCTCAGCCCCACGTCCGGGTAAAATTATCACTATTTTAGGAGACACTCGAAAAACGGATGCCAGTGTGCGTCTGGCTGTCAATGCCGATGTCCTGGTCCATGAATCAACTTATGGCAAGGGTGATGAAAAAATTGCTCGCAATCATGGTCACTCTACTAACATGCAGGCAGCGCAGGTGGCAGTAGAAGCAGGTGCTAAACGCCTCCTACTCAACCATATCAGTGCCCGTTTCCTCTCAAAAGATATCAGCAAGCTCAAGAAAGACGCAACTAGTGTCTTTGAAAATGTGCATGTGGTCAAGGATTTGGAAGAAGTGGAAATCTAGCAGTCACAGAAAGGATAAGTATGCCTACTATTCTCATTACCGGAGCTAGCGGTGGCCTAGCCCAAGAACTGGTCAAACTATTGCCCAATGACCAACTCATCTTGCTTGGTAGAAATAAGGAAAAATTAGCTCAACTCTACGGAAACCATCCCCATGCAGAATTGATGGAAATCGATATTACCGATGATTCAGCCTTAGAAACTCTGGTAGCAGACCTCTATCTCCGCTATGGCAAGATTGATGTCTTGATTAACAATGCTGGTTACGGTATTTTGGAGGAATTTGACCAGATTTCCGACCAAGATATTCATCAGATGTTTGAGGTCAATACCTTTGCCCTGATGAACCTGTCTCGTCGCTTTGCGTCTCGAATGAAAGAAAGCCGAAAAGGTCATATCATCAATATCGTCAGTATGGCAGGTTTGATAGCGACTGCTAAATCCAGTCTTTACTCAGCTACCAAGTTTGCGGCTATCGGTTTTTCAAATGCCTTACGCCTCGAACTGATGCCCTATGGAGTCTATGTAACAACAGTCAATCCAGGACCAATCCGTACAGGATTTTTCGACCAAGCCGACCCAGATGGAACCTATCTCAAGTCGGTTGAACGCTTCCTGCTAGAACCAGATGCAGTGGCTAAAAAGATTGTCAAGATTATAGGAAAAAGCAAACGGGAACTCAATCTCCCAATCCTTCTCAACCTAGCCCATAAGTTTTATAGTCTCTTTCCCAAACTAGCTGATAAGTTGGCAGGGGGAATCTTTAATTATAAATAAAAAGAACCAATGTGTAGGTTATTGCTAGCCTACATATTGGTTCTTATCCTTTCTCAACTATCAAACTGGACTTCTTCTAGTAGATAGTCAATAAAGCGTTCGCCCATCTTAGACAGACTGGTTTTTTCATGCTGGATATAGACTAGCTCAATGGGATCATCAATATCCAGTGGGATAGAAACGATATTGTCTCCGTTGAGGTTACTGTTCAAAATTCCTGTCGCAATGGTATAACCATCCAGACCAATCAAGAGATTAAAGAGGGTAGCACGGTCACTGACCACGATGGATTTCTTGTGGTGCTCTTGAGAAAGAATCTCTTCTGAAAAGTAGAAGGAGTTGTGTGTCCCTTGGTCATAACTTAGATAAGGGAAGTTTTCCAAATCAGATAGTTTGACCTTATCTTTTTTTGCCAGAGGATTGGTCTTGCTGACAAAGATATGGGGCTGGGCGGTAAAAAGATGGTGAGCCAGGAGGTGGTTGTCATCCAACATTTTTGTTAATACATCACGGTTGTAGCTGTTTAAAAATAGGACACCGACCTCACTACGAAAGTTCTTGACGTCGTCGATAATCTCCCAAGTCCGAGTTTCACGAAGGAAGAGCTCGTATTTCTCCATATCGCTTTTCTTGAGCAGAGAGACAAAGGCATTGACCACAAAGGCATAGTGTTGAGACGAAACGCTAAAGAGTTCGCGGTGGGCGACAGGATTTTTATAACGTTCCTCCAGAAGCTGGGTCTGCTCGACAACCTGACGGGCATAAGAGAGAAACTCCATCCCATCACGGGTCAAGGTAATACCCTTGGGATTGCGGATAAAGATCTCAATGCCCATTTCATTTTCCAAATCTCTCACAGCATTGGAAAGACTAGGTTGAGTGATAAAGAGTTGCTTGGCTGCTTCATTCATGGAGCCAGTTTCGACGATTTTAATAATATAGTGTAATTGTTGAATTCTCATGTTTTTATTGTACCACACTTGCGTCAGAATCGCCAAAGAAGATAGGAAAATCAGGGGCATTGTGTGAGTCTCTTCTTGAAAAAAACACAAAATTTTGCTAGAATGGGTCTTATGAAAACATTCTATGATGTGCAGCAATTCCTTAAACGATTTGGTATTATTGTTTATATGGGAAAACGCTTATATGATATTGAACTGATGAAGTTGGAACTCTCTCGGATTTACGATGCAGGGTTGATGGACAAATTAGACTATCTAGAAGCAGAAGCGGTTCTTCGCAGAGAGCACAAGGTAGAATTGGATTATATTGAGAAAAATGGAGAAAAGAACTAATGGTTACTTGGATTTTGTGGGCACTTATACTAGCAATGTTGGCGTGGATGGGCTTTAACTATCTTCGTATTCGCCGTGCGGCTAAAATTGTGGATAATGAGGAGTTTGAAGCCTTGATTCGTACAGGTCAATTGATTGATTTGCGTGATCCAGCAGAATTCCACAGAAAACATATTCTTGGGGCCCGCAATATTCCTTCAAGTCAGTTGAAGACTAGTCTTGCAGCCCTTCGTAAGGATAAACCTGTCCTTCTTTACGAAAACCAACGTGCGCAGCGTGTCACAAATGCAGCCCTTTACTTGAAAAAACAAGGTTTTACTCAGATTTACATCCTTTCTTATGGTTTGGATTCTTGGAAAGGGAAAGTCAAAGTTGAGAAATAAGAAAACGAGCTTGGATATTTTCCGAGCTCATTTTTTAACCACTTTTTCTGAGAAAGTCACGAATTCTTGCCAACTCTTGGGAGTTTAGGGGACGGTAGTCTCCTTCTTGAAGATTCTGATCCAAGCTCCAAGGGCCAAAATGGGTACGTTTGAGGGAGGTCACCTTGACACCAACTGAGAGGAACATTTTCTTGACCTGATGAAATTTCCCCTCTGAAATGGTGATGGAGGCTTGACTAAAGGAAGGACTTGCAGATAGAACCTCTAGTCTTGCAGGTTTACAGACAGTACCATCTAAAAAGACAATCCCCTTTTGAAAGGCTTGGATATGGTCAGGTGTTAGAAGTCCATTCACCTCAACTCGATAAGTTTTATAGACATGATATTGGGGATGGAGGAGCTGAAAGCCTAAGGGACCGTTATCGGTCAAGAGGAGGAGACCCGTCGTATCTCGGTCCAGTCGGCCGACAGCATAGAGCTTGTCAGACTGGATGTCAGGCGGAAGGAGGTCCATGACGGTTGGAAGTTTCTTGTCTTTGTTGGCTGTAACGACACCATTAGGCTTATGAAGCATAAGATAGGTGTGCTCATAGCCTTGAATGATTTGGCCCTGAAAGAGGAGTTCCTGCAGTCCTGTATCGATATTTTGGGCTAGGGAGTGGGCTGGACAACCATCGACGAGAATGTTCCCTTTGAGAAGCGCTTGCTTCATGGCCTTTCGGCTAACTTTTTCTTGGGCTAATAAATTATCTAAACGCATACTGTGCCTATCTTATCATAAGTCGCTTGCTTTGAAAAGGCTTGACGTGAAAAGAAAAGCAGAGTGAAAACATTTACACTTGCTTGAATTATGTTATTTACTTGAAATTATGGTATAATCGTTCAGTTAGAAAATAAATTTTGAATATTATAGAGGAAATCATGACAAAATTAAGAGAAGATATCCGTAACATTGCGATTATCGCCCACGTTGACCACGGTAAAACAACCCTCGTTGACGAATTATTGAAACAATCAGAAACGCTTGATGCACGTACTGAATTGGCAGAGCGTGCTATGGACTCAAACGATATCGAAAAAGAGCGTGGAATTACCATCCTTGCTAAAAATACAGCCGTTGCCTACAACGGAACTCGTATTAACATCATGGACACACCAGGACACGCGGACTTCGGTGGAGAAGTTGAGCGTATCATGAAAATGGTTGACGGTGTTGTCTTGGTCGTAGATGCCTACGAAGGAACAATGCCACAAACTCGTTTCGTGTTGAAAAAAGCCTTGGAACAAGACCTTGTCCCAATTGTGGTTGTCAACAAAATCGATAAACCATCAGCTCGTCCAGCAGAAGTAGTGGACGAAGTATTGGAACTCTTCATCGAGCTTGGTGCAGATGATGACCAGCTTGACTTCCCAGTGGTGTATGCTTCAGCTATCAACGGAACTTCTTCATTGTCAGATGATCCAGCTGACCAAGAAGCTACTATGGCACCAATTTTTGACACGATTATCGACCACATCCCAGCTCCAGTAGATAACTCAGATGAGCCTTTGCAATTCCAAGTATCACTTTTGGACTACAATGACTTCGTTGGACGTATCGGTATCGGTCGTGTCTTCCGTGGTACTGTTAAGGTTGGGGACCAAGTTACCCTTTCTAAACTTGATGGCACAACTAAAAACTTCCGTGTTACTAAACTCTTCGGTTTCTTTGGTTTGGAACGTCGTGAAATCCAAGAAGCAAAAGCAGGGGACTTGATTGCCGTTTCAGGTATGGAAGATATCTTCGTCGGTGAAACCATCACTCCTACAGATGCAGTTGAAGCTCTTCCAATCCTACACATCGATGAGCCAACTCTTCAAATGACATTCTTGGTCAACAACTCACCATTTGCTGGTAAAGAAGGTAAATGGGTGACTTCTCGTAAGGTAGAAGAACGTTTGCAGGCAGAATTGCAAACAGACGTTTCCCTTCGTGTTGATCCAACTGATTCACCAGATAAATGGACTGTTTCAGGACGTGGAGAATTGCACTTATCAATCCTTATCGAAACAATGCGTCGTGAGGGTTATGAACTTCAAGTATCTCGTCCAGAAGTTATCGTAAAAGAAATCGACGGTGTTAAATGTGAACCATTTGAACGTGTACAAATCGACACTCCAGAAGAATACCAAGGATCTGTTATCCAAAGCCTTTCTGAACGTAAGGGTGAAATGTTGGATATGATTTCAACTGGTAATGGTCAAACTCGTTTGGTCTTCCTTGTTCCAGCGCGTGGTTTGATTGGATACTCAACTGAGTTCTTGTCAATGACTCGTGGTTACGGTATCATGAACCATACCTTCGACCAATACTTGCCATTGATTCCAGGTGAAATTGGTGGTCGTCACCGTGGTGCCCTTGTTTCTATCGATGCTGGTAAGGCTACAACTTACTCAATCATGTCTATCGAAGAACGTGGTACAATCTTTGTCAACCCAGGTACTGAGGTTTATGAAGGAATGATCATCGGTGAAAACTCTCGTGAAAATGACTTGACAGTTAACATCACTAAGGCTAAACAAATGACTAACGTTCGTTCAGCTACTAAGGACCAAACGGCTGTTATCAAGACTCCTCGTATCTTGACACTTGAAGAGTCTCTTGAGTTCTTGAACGACGATGAGTACATGGAAGTAACGCCTGAGTCTATCCGTTTGCGTAAACAAATCCTTAACAAGGCAGAGCGTGAGAAAGCTAACAAGAAGAAAAAATCAGCTGAATAAGAGCTAGAAAGAGATAAAAATGGTTTATTTAATCATAGGACTCCTCTTATTACTACTCTATGTATTTGCGACACCACAAAGCATTAAAGGGACAGTCAATATCGTCCTTGTCGTCTTTGCTTTTGTAGCACTTTTGATTTTACTCATGCTGTCTGTCCTGCAAATCTTTCAGCTACCGACAGAATTCTTCATCGCAATCGCTATGCTCTTCCTGGCATACTTTAGCTTGCGAGATATTACCCTCATGTCGGTCAGTAAAAGTAAAAGAAGATAAAAGAGAGTTTCGGCTCTCTTTTTGCTTGTTAGAATGCTGAATCGGAGCATTTTCATTTAGAATTATTTCCATAAAAATGGTAAAATAGTAAGAGTAGAAATGGAGTTCGAGACATGAAAGTAATAGATCAATTTAAAAATAAGAAAGTCCTTGTTTTAGGTTTGGCCAAGTCTGGTGAATCTGCAGCTCGTTTGTTGGACAAGCTAGGTGCAATTGTGACGGTAAATGATGGGAAACCTTTCGAGGACAATCCAGCTGCGCAAAGTTTGCTGGAAGAAGGGATCAAGGTTATCACAGGTGGTCATCCTTTGGAACTTTTGGATGAAGAGTTTGCCCTCGTGGTAAAAAATCCAGGTATTCCTTACAGCAATCCTATGATTGAAAAGGCTTTGGCCAAAGGTATCCCTGTTTTGACTGAGGTGGAATTGGCTTACTTGATTTCAGAAGCGCCAATTATCGGTATCACAGGTTCAAATGGAAAAACAACCACAACGACTATGATTGGAGAGGTTTTGACTGCTGCTGGTAAACATGGTCTCTTATCAGGAAATATCGGCTATCCTGCCAGCCAAGTGGCTCAAACTGCGTCAGATGCGGATACGCTGGTCATGGAACTTTCTTCTTTCCAGCTAATGGGCATTCAAGAATTCCATCCAGAGATTGCGGTTATTACCAACCTCATGCCAACTCATATTGATTACCATGGTTCTTTTGAGGAATATGTAGCAGCCAAGTGGAATATTCAGAACAAGATGACAGCAGCTGATTTCCTGGTCTTGAACTTTAACCAAGACTTGGCAAAAGAATTGGCTACTAAAACACAAGCCACTGTTGTACCATTCTCAACACTTGAAAAGGTTGATGGAGCTTATCTGGAAGATGGTCAACTCTACTTCCGTGGGGAAGTGGTCATGGCAGCGAATGAAATCGGAGTTCCAGGTAGCCACAATGTGGAAAATGCCCTTGCGACGATTACTGTGGCCAAGCTTCGTAGTGTAGATAACCAAACCATCAAAGAAACTCTTTCAGCCTTTGGTGGTGTCAAACACCGTCTTCAATTTGTGGATGAAATCAAGGGTATCAAATTCTATAACGACAGTAAATCAACCAATATCTTAGCTACTCAAAAAGCCTTGTCAGGATTTGATAACAGCAAGGTTATTTTGATTGCAGGCGGTTTGGACCGTGGTAATGAGTTTGACGAATTGGTTCCAGATATTACTGGACTCAAGAAGGTGGTCATCCTCGGTCAGTCTGCAGAACGTGTCAAACGAGCAGCAGATAAGGCTGGTGTGACTTATGTGGATGCGACTGATATTGCAGATGCGACCCGCAAGGCCTATGAGCTTGCGACTCAAGGAGACGTAGTCCTTCTCAGTCCCGCCAATGCCAGCTGGGATATGTATGCTAACTTTGAAGTACGTGGCGACCTCTTTATCGACACGGTAGCGGAGTTAAAGGAATAATATGAAAAAAATTGTCTTTACAGGTGGGGGGACGGTTGGACACGTCACCCTCAATCTTTTGTTAATGCCCAAGTTCATCGAAGATGGCTGGGAAGTCCACTATATCGGGGACAAGCGTGGTATCGAATACCAAGAAATCCTTAAGTCAGGTCTAGATGTCACCTTCCATTCTATTGCGACTGGAAAATTGCGTCGCTATTTCTCTTGGCAAAATATGTTGGATATCTTCAAAGTTGGTTGGGGAATTATCCAATCGCTCTTTATCATGTTGCGACTTCGTCCACAGGCTCTTTTTTCAAAGGGAGGATTTGTCTCTGTACCGCCTGTTATCGCAGCGCGTGTGTCAGGAGTGCCAGTCTTTATTCACGAATCTGACTTGTCCATGGGCTTGGCCAATAAAATCGCCTATAAATTTGCGACGAAAATGTATTCAACCTTTGAGCAAGCTTCAAGTTTGGCTAAGGTCGAGCATGTGGGAGCAGTGACCAAGGTTTCAAATCAAAAAACTCCAGAACCTGATGAATTGGTGGATATTCAAACCCACTTTAATCCCCAATTGCCAACTATATTGTTTGTCGGTGGTTCTGCAGGAGCTCGTGTCTTTAACCAATTGGTGACAGACCATAAGAAAGAACTGACAGAGCGCTACAATATTATCAATCTAACTGGAGACTCTAGCCTGAACGAGTTGAGCCAAAATCTTTTTCGTGTTGACTATGTGACCAATCTCTATCAACCTTTGATGGAATTGGCTGACATTGTTGTGACACGTGGTGGTGCCAATACGATTTTTGAGCTCTTGGCCATGGCAAAATTACATGTTATTGTGCCACTTGGTCGTGAAGCTAGTCGTGGTGACCAGATTGAAAATGCGGCTTACTTTGTTAAGAAAGGCTATGCAGAAGAGCTTCAAGAAAGCGATTTGACCTTGGATAGTTTGGAAGAGAAGCTTTCTCACTTACTAAGCCACAAGGAAGATTACCAAGCTAAGATGAAGGCTTCTAAGGAATTGAAATCTCTAGCAGATTTTTATCAATTATTGAAAAAAGATTTATCATAAGGAAAGTAAATGTCAAAAGATAAGAAAAATGAGGGCAAAGAAATCCTCGAAGAATTTAAAGAGTTATCAGAATGGCAGAAACGAAACCAAGAATACCTAAAAAAGAAGGCTGAAGAAGAGGCAGCCCTAGCTGAGGAGAAGGAAAAGGAAAGACAAGCTCGAATGGGAGAAGAATCTGAGAAGTCAGAGGACAAGGAGGACCAGGAGAGTGAAGCAGACCATGAAGACCCAGAATCAGCCATGGAAGAGTCTGAAGAAAAAGTAGCATCCTCAGAGGGAGATAAAGAGGAAGAAGAGATAGAAGAATCAGGGGCTAAAGAGGACGAGGACCAGGATAAAAAGCTTGCTAAAAAGGTTACAAAAGAAAAACCAGCTAAAGACAAGATTCCTGGCCTCCATATCTTACGAGCCTTAACGATTTTATTTCCAAGTCTATTTTTATTGGTCGTCTCTGCCTACTTACTCAGTCCTTATGCGACCATGAAGGATATCCGTATTGAGGGAACGGTTCAAACTACGTCTGATGATATTCGACAGGCTTCAGGCATTCAGGATTCGGATTATACGATTAACCTTCTGCTAGACAAGACAAAATATGAAAAGCAGATCAAGTCTAACTATTGGGTTGAATCAGCTCAACTTGTCTATCAATTTCCAACCAAGTTTACTATCAAGGTCAAGGAATATGATATTGTTGCCTACTATGTTTCTGGTGAAAATCATTATCCTATTCTTTCCAGTGGTCAGCTTGAGACCAGTGCTGTGAGCTTGGTCAGTCTACCAGAAACTTATTTGTCAGTTCTCTTTAATGATAGTGAACAAATCAAGGCTTTTGTCTCAGAACTTTCTCAAATTAGCCCAGAACTCAAGGCTGCTATCCAAAAGGTGGAGCTAGCCCCAAGCAAGGTGACTTCCGATTTAATTCGATTGACCATGTATGACACAGATGAAGTCTTGGTTCCCCTGTCTGAAATGAGCAAGAAATTACCTTACTACAGTAAGATTAAGCCACAATTGTCAGAACCAAGTGTGATTGACATGGAAGCTGGAATTTACAGTTACACTGTGGCGGATAAATTAATCATGGAAGCAGAAGAAAAAGCCAAAAAAGAGGCCGAAGAAGCTGAGAAGAAACTGAAAGAGGAAGAGAAGAAAAGACTGGAAGAACAGCAGAATAAACTCGAAGAAGAGAAGAAGAAGCTGGAGGAAGAGAGCAATCAAAACCAAACGACCCAGCGCTCATCGCGTCGCTAGGTTTTACCTTTTCTCTCATAGTTCTTCAGTGGCTATGGTAAGTGTCTAGAGTTTTGAGAAATGTAGAAAGCATATAAGTATATGTTCAGTCCTTTCGTGCATCTTCATTTATTTATATGGAGTTTGGGAGTTTCTCAAAAATCGCGACACATACGTTGCCATGTTTTTACTTGACAAGTGCTAGTAGAAATAATAGAATAGTAAAAAACCTTTAAAGCAGTCCAGAGAGGCAGCTAAGGTTAGACGGTGAAAGGGTGGAGACTACCCATTTTTCGTGGAACCTTGCTGTTGGCAGGTTCCTTTTTTCGTGGCTTCTGTTGGTCAGACTCTCTCACTAGTAAAGGTAAAAGGAGAAACCTATGCGAGAACATCGTCCAGTCATTGCTCTTGATTTTCCTAGTTTTGAGGCAGTCAAGGAATTTTTAGCTCTTTTCCCAGCAGAAGAAAGCCTTTATCTCAAGGTAGGGATGGAGCTCTATTACGCAACGGGACCTGAGATTATTTCCTATTTAAAAAACTTGGGACATAGCGTCTTTCTTGATCTCAAGCTTCATGACATTCCCAATACAGTCAAGTCAGCTATGAAGGTCCTATCTCAGCTTGGTGTAGATATGACCAATGTTCATGCCGCTGGTGGTGTGGAGATGATGAAGGCTGCGCGTGAAGGTCTTGGAATTCAAGCCAAATTGATTGCTGTCACTCAGCTCACATCAACATCAGAAGCCCAGATGCAGGAGTTTCAAAATATCCAAACCAGCCTGCAAGAGTCTGTGATTCATTATGCCAAGAAGACAGCTGAAGCAGGCTTGGATGGTGTTGTTTGCTCGGCTCAGGAAGTGCAACTCATCAAGCAGGCTACCAATCCAGAGTTTATCTGTCTGACACCGGGCATTCGTCCTGCAGGTGCTGCGGTTGGAGATCAAAAACGTGTGATGACGCCAGCAGATGCTTATCAAATCGGCAGTGACTATATTGTAGTGGGACGTCCTATTACCCAAGCTGAGGATCCTGTTGCAGCTTATCATGCCATCAAGGATGAATGGACACAGGACTGGAATTAAAGAAATAGATTAGAAAAATAAAAGGAGAATACCATGACACTTGCTAAAGATATCGCTAGCCACCTCTTGAAAATTCAAGCCGTTTACCTCAAACCAGATGAGCCTTTCACTTGGGCATCTGGCATCAAGTCACCTATTTACACTGATAATCGTGTGACATTAGCCTATCCAGAAACTCGTACCCTAATTGAAAATGGCTTTGTGGAAGGTATCAAAGAAGCCTTTCCAGAGGTAGAAGTGATTGCAGGAACTGCAACGGCAGGGATTCCACACGGAGCTATCATTGCTGATAAGATGAACTTGCCATTTGCCTATATCCGTAGCAAACCAAAAGACCACGGTGCTGGTAACCAAATCGAAGGACGTGTAGCCCAAGGTCAAAAAATGGTGGTGGTTGAGGACCTGATTTCAACTGGTGGTTCTGTTCTTGAGGCCGTAGCAGCAGCAAAGCGAGAAGGAGCAGATGTGCTTGGAGTTGTAGCGATTTTCAGCTACCAATTGCCAAAAGCAGATAAGAACTTCTCAGATGCAGGTGTCAAACTTGTGACGCTTTCTAACTACAGTGAACTCATCCACCTAGCCCAAGAAGAAGGCTATATCACACCAGAAGGCTTGGATCTCCTAAAACGCTTTAAAGAAGACCAAGAAAATTGGCAAGATGCTTAAGACATAGAAAATCAGGTAGTCACTAGGATTACCTGATTTTGTTTTTAATACTAAAGTTGAGCGATAACTTCCTCAGTTGTCAAAACTTGGTTGGCAATGTAGCCATAGTTTGTCAGGGCAGCTTGGTAGGCTTCTTCACCTGGAGCACCGACAGCATCGTTAACAACAATGACATTGTAACCTAATTCTATGAGTTCACGCATGTGTGAATCCACGCAGAGATTAGCATTCATACCAGCCAAGATGACGGTGTCGATACCATTTTTGCGGAGTTGAAGGTTAAGGTCGTTGCTTTCTGGGCCAAAGATTTTATGTCCGTTGACAACAATAGTATCTTCATCCAAAAATGGTTTAATCTCTTCAATCATATCTGCTCCAGAGCCTTCTGGAATTGCTGAATACTGGCTATCACGCCAAAACATTTCGTTTTCAATCATCATCGTTTCACCAGCAGCTTTAAATTGCCACTTGTGATCGTGTGGATAGAAGTAGTGCGGTGAGATAAAACGCTTGTAGCCACGCTCTTTAGCAAGAGCGAAAAGCTTTGTCAGATTTTCAATAGTATTAACTTTTTCAAGAACGTCTTTAGTTGCTCCGAATCCTTTACCAGTATGTTTTAGGAATTCAACTTGTGGGTCTGTGATAACAAATGCGACATTTTTCTGATTGAACATGAGGTTCCTCCTAATATGATTTGATTAACAGCCAATAGGAATTTAGACTGTTAGTTTGAAGATTTTCCAAATGGTAGTTTTAGTTATATACTGACCATTCGGTACAATTATAATAACATCTAAAATTGAATTTGTAAATTAATTTGCTCAGAACAAAAAATTTTAATGATAAAACAGTGGCAAAAGGAGGTGGTTTCAATTGTTTGGTCTCAGACTCTGAATCTGCTATAATAGGAAAAAAGAGAGGTGAGCAGATGAGCGTTAAAGAGCGTATTTTACAAAGTGCTGAGGAATTGATTTATCAGAAGGGTTATGTGGCCACCTCCATCAGTGACATCATGGAGGCAGCTGATGTTGGCAAGGGGCAGCTTTATTATTATTTCAAATCTAAGAAGGAAATTGGTTTGACGGTCATTCAAGATATTTTAGCAAAGTGGCGAAAAGAGCTTTTTGAAGATATTTTTGAAGCAGACAAGTTTGACAGTGACAAGTTTTCGGATATGATTGACTGGGTTTGTCAATTTCATGAAAGTCAGACGGTATTTTATGGTTGCCCAATTGGTAATCTGATTGTGGAATTGTCCACAGAAGATGAGAACTTCCGCTGTCCTCTCAATGATTTTATGACCCAGTGGACAGAGAAGTTAGCCAGCCTCTTGCAAGACCTGCATGCTGACTGGTCAGAAGAGCGGGCGCAGTTGCAGGCCCGTCAAGTCATCTCCAGTATTCAAGGCAGCATTGTCATTCTCAAAGTCAGCCAAGACATCCAAGTTTTGGAAAATAATATGACGGATTTGAAAAAGAATTATTGTTAATTTTTAGCCGAAGAATTAAAAGTATGTTAATTTATGGATTGTGGTTAGAGGTAAGAATGACAACAGATATTAAAACTGAAATTGGTCATAGAGTAAGACAGAAACGTGAACGTCACAAATTGACGAGAGAAGAGGTCTGTGGACAGAAGCTGACTTAATAATCAAACAGCTGATGCGTACTGAGCTTGGGCAATCCTTGCCAACAATTACTAAGTTACAATATTTATCTAAGCGATTAGAAGTTCCGATAGATACTTTTCTTGAAAATAAAGAACTAGCTCTTCCTGAGGAAGAGTTGCTGAGTCTAGACTTGATTGAAAGAATATTAGACTTGATAAGAACAGGGACAGGTAGTTTCGCTGAAGATATTTTTGATGATTATTTTAAGCAAGTAACACTAAAGCAAGTTTACACATTCAATGATTTACTATTAATTGATTATTTTGCTATGCAATGTCAAGACTTGATTTATAGAAGAGAGCATTAGATGATTTTCGGATTAAGTTGTTGAAACAGCAATTAGTTAGTGATGAAATGTATAATGTAGAGCTACTATCAGTTCTTTGTGCCATAGCGGTTGTTTATGTTGTTCATAATGACTATAAACATATGATATCTCTAGTAAAAAAGATGAATGAAATTTTATCAGTAACAACGTTGCAAGTCTATAAACCTGGAATTTCAGTATTTGAAGCTAAGTGCTATCTTTATTTTGAAAATGATAAAAATAAAGCAAAGGAACTTTATCACTCAGCAACTATACTAGCTGAACAATTTGATGATAAAGTATTAGAAAATGAAAAGATTATTTGAATTTCCATAACTTAAGAAAGTTTATGATTTTTAATTATCTCTGTAAAATGATTGAAAGTATGAAATTTCCAAACAAAATATTTGAAAAGTTTTGAAAAAAGAGTTAAGATATTTTTGTAATATACAAAGTAAACGCTTACTTATTAAGGAGGGCATTTTATGTCATACAAAACAAGCAATGCAGAAGGCCATGTAGATTTCATCAATACCTACGATTTGGAGCCAATGGCGCAACAAGTGATTCCGAAAGCAGCATTTGGCTATATCGCTAGTGGAGCGGAAGATACTTTCACTTTACGCGAGAATATCCGCGCCTTTAACCACAAACTCATCGTTCCGCATACACTTTGCAATGTAGAAAATCCAAGTACAGAGATTGAATTTGCAGGTGAAAAATTGTCTTCACCAATCATTATGGCGCCTGTTGCAGCTCATAAATTGGCAAATGAACAAGGTGAAGTAGCTACTGCGCGTGGTGTGCATGAGTTCGGTTCTCTTTATACAACCAGTTCTTACTCTACTGTCGACCTTCCAGAAATTACGGAGGCTCTTCAAGGGACACCTCATTGGTTCCAATTTTACTTTAGTAAAGATGATGGCATTAACCGTCATATCATGGACCGTGTGAAGGCTGAAGGTTATAAGGCGATTGTTTTGACAGCAGATGCTACTGTAGGGGGCAATCGTGAGGTTGATAAGCGTAATGGTTTTGTCTTCCCAGTTGGTATGCCGATTGTTGAAGAATACCTGCCAGAAGGTGCTGGTAAATCAATGGACTTTGTTTACAAATCAGCTAAACAACGCTTGTCTCCACGCGATGTAGAATTTATCGCTGAATACTCAGGACTTCCTGTGTATGTCAAGGGACCACAATGCCGTGAGGACGTTGAACGTTCGCTTGCTGCAGGTGCCTCTGGTATCTGGGTAACCAACCACGGTGGTCGCCAAATCGACGGTGGACCAGCTGCTTTTGACTCACTTCAAGAAGTAGCTGAAGCAGTTGATAAACGTGTACCAATCGTCTTTGACTCAGGAATTCGTCGTGGTCAACACGTCTTTAAAGCCTTGGCTTCAGGAGCAGACTTGGTAGCTATTGGTCGCCCTGTTATCTATGGCTTGGCCCTTGGTGGTAGTGTCGGTGTGCGTCAAGTCTTTGAACACTTGAATGCGGAATTGAAGACAGTCATGCAGTTGTCTGGAACTCAGACTATTGAAGATGTCAAACACTTCAAACTCCGTCACAACCCATATAACCCAACCTTCCCAGTTGATCCTCGTGACTTAAAATTGTATTAATAAAACAGCTTGCCTCCACTGAATGTGGAGGTTTTTCTTAGTGTATAGGAAGAATAAATCACCATTGAAAACTATATAAATATATTTTTCGGTCAAATATCTTGCTAGGGCTTTCATTTTTTGCTATACTGGTGCAG
>NZ_AJJL01000050.1 GCF_000257905.1 Streptococcus mitis SK579 | reverse complement strand
CGGTTTGGATGGGACTACTACTGCCGGTTCTTCATGTGGAATGAGGCTGCCATCTGTAGGATTAACCGTGTAGGTGGTAGTTACTGTGCTTGTACCTGGAATACCAGCTACTGTGATTTTTGCTTCACCTTTGGCTCTTGTTGTATCTTTCTCATAACGAACACTTGGCTCAAGTTGGGTAACGACAACTGTGGATTTGGCGCCATCTTGCTTAAACACTTCATCAAGTGTATTTTTAGTAATTTTTCCTGTATCAGGATCTTTGATACTAACAGTTGTTGACTTAATGATGTCGTCTCCGCGTTTACTGTATACAGCAGTTTCTCCAACTTTTTCTACAGATTTAGCTGTTGTAATTTTTTTATCTTGATAACCTGTCCCATCTAAGGAAATTCGTTTCCCAGACATAAACTCTGACCGTCTATTAATCATATCGGCTTCAAAATAAGAACGTGAACTATGACCTCCACTGGTTCGTCCAACATTTATAACAACATCACTATCATTGCTGACGCCTTTACTTATCGTCGAATCATTATCAACAATATAATGTGTCATTTTCCCAGACTTAGCTATTTTTTTACTATCTAGACCTTTCTGCCAAAATTCAGATGATGAGAAATAATTTGTCCTCACTTTTGGAGCATTAAAGGTTGTTCCTTTTTTTAAGACATTATTATAAAAGTTTCTATAAACCCGCTGGTCTTTAGAAGACATGACTCTACTGTCAGAATATGCCAACTGATAGGCTTCAACCATTGCCCGTTGTACTAAATATCCTCCTAAAGAATGTCCCGTCAAATAAAGATTGGTAATACTCTTATCTTTAGCCAGTTCACGCATGATATTTTCTGCATCGATCCCTTGCTGAGGATTGCTTCCTAATCCAAGTGTTATATCAGTTCCTATATCTTTGGCATCACTTGTTCCACGAAAGGCTAACACTTGAGCAGTTCCATTTGGTA
This sequence comes from Streptococcus mitis SK579, assembly GCF_000257905.1. GTDB lineage: Bacteria > Bacillota > Bacilli > Lactobacillales > Streptococcaceae > Streptococcus > Streptococcus mitis_L. The sequence continues at coordinate 43,637 of NZ_AJJL01000050.1, read as the reverse complement.
AATATGAGAAATCACTCTTTGTTTCATACAAGACAGCATCTAGTCCACTGGAGGTATGATAACTTTTCTTCCTTTCCCAATAAGGTCCCAATTCCTTATTCATCATCATATACTCATAACGTGGTCTACTGTCACCATTATTTTTATATAACTCTGACTCTGTTAAGGGTTTCTTATGATCCAGCACTCTATCAATATAATTATCATCACGGTAGGACAATTCCATGAACATAATCATATCGCGCTCACTGACATTCCATTTTAATTTTTCATCTGGCTTTTCTTTACTATCAATAATACCATCACCATCAGTATCTTCTAATAAGGGATGACTATTATAGCCTACATACTTTTTCCCGCCTTTTTCATAAATATAAAGTTCTTCTTTATCCTTCAAGTAATCATCATCTGTATAAGCTTCTGGACTTAACTCAGGGCCGTTTAATAACAAACTGTCAAGCTTATTGCCTTCTGAACCGATTACTCCTGCTTTGATTTTTTTAGCATCTTCCTCAGTCAATTCATATTTTTTTATCTCGGAAGGATTCGATGTCGCTCTCACCGCTGGAGCACTTGATCTGTCTTCACCCGCCACGGAAGCCCTTGTGGTCAAGCTATTATTTTCTTTATCCCCAGATGTCTCAAGTTCTGTAGTTCTTGTAGATATTATTGGAGTATCTTTTGGGACTGGACTGGGGATAGCATCTTGATTCTCTGGTGAATTTTGATTCTCTTCTTTTTTCTCTACAATAGGGGTCGAATTTGCCCTTTCAGAATTAGCCCCTATCTCTGTTGCCAAATTATTTTCCGTAGAAGCCAGTACTCCCTGGGATGGTGTAAACAAGGTAATTCCTATTAATACAGAAGCCACTCCAACCGAAAACTTTCGAATTGAAAAGCGTTGACGTTTATTAAAAATGTCTTTCATTTTACTAACTTTCTTTCTAACTATTTTTTACAAAATAGAGGGTTCTAATATTTTCCCTTGACAGAATACTAAATCGTTTCTTGACTAAAATTTTAGAGCTTTTCCTCTACCTGATCATAAGCTACCACATTGATTTCTAATCATAGAAAATTGATTGCTTAATATTACTAAAATATCAGTAAAATATAAAAAAATGTAAATATTTCACTTCTAACACTGCCATTATACCATAAAAAATCATAACACTCATGTGTTTTAAAAAAGGTTTATCAAAAAGTCTTAAAAATCATAAAAAACGCATAATATCAGGCAGTTACAGTCCTTGATACCATGCGTTTGATTGTGGGAAAATGTGCTTCATTTTCTCCTAGAATTGAGTTTTCGCTCATTCTCGTCAAATTTAGATTTTTTCTTCTTCGATATCAATCACAATCTCTTCTGATTCATCAAAAGTTTCAGCCTTTTCTTGCCATTGCCCCTTGAGATTATTGAATCGACCTTTTGATACTTCTGTCGCTTGACGAGCACATGATTTAGCTTGAGCAAGGACACTGTCCACAGTGATTTCACCTGACTCAACCTGTTCTTTGGTTTTAAGAACAAAATCTGTAGCTTGTTCCTTAACTTCTGTCAGTTTTTCACAGACCTGCTCTTTAGCATATTCAGGATCTTCTCTCAAATCATCTAGAAAATCTTGAGCTTGACTGCAAACTTGTTTGCCCTTATTGCTTGTTAAAAACAAGGCAAGAGCTGCACCTGAAACGGTTCCTAAAAGGATTGAGGATAGTTTACCCATAAGGATTCTCCTTTTTTATTTTTTGAAAAATTTACTTGCAAGACGAAGAGCTGACAAACTTGCACCAGTCTTAATGGTTTTTGAACCAGCTGATGAAGCTTTCTTGCTCAAGACACGCGCATGGTCATTGAGATCTGAAACAGATAGAGATAAATCTGCAACAGCACTAAAAAGTGGATCAATTGTTGCCACCTTGACATTGATATCATCTGCCAAGATATTGACCTTAGCCAACAACTCATTGGTATGATGCAAGGTCACATCCACATCTGAAGTTAAGGTTTTAATCGTCTTCTCTGTTTCATCGATCACACGTCCAAGCTTTTGTACAGTAATGATTAGATAGACTAAAAATACAATCAAAGCAAGGGCTACAAGAATATATGCAACTTCTAACATTTAGTTTTCCTCCTCTGTAACATAGTAAGGGGCCTTCTTTCGATTTTGATATAGAATGATAAAAATACCCAGTCCGATAAGGACAACTGATAGCCATTGAGACACTCGAAGACCAAAGAACATGAGGCTATCTGTCCGCATGCCTTCGATAACCATACGACCGAAACCATACCAAATCAAGTAGAAAGCAGTGATATGCCCTTGTCTAAGACTCTTCCATTTTCGTCTGAATATCAGAATCAAGGCAAAGCCAAGCAGATTCCATAGGGACTCATAAAGGAAGGTCGGTTGACGATAGCTCCCCTCAATATACATCTGGTCACGGATAAAGGCAGGTAGATAATCCAGATTATCCACTGTTGCACCATAAGCTTCTTGATTAAAGAAATTGCCCCAGCGCCCCAAACTTTGGGCAATCATGACACTAGGCGCTGCAATGTCTAGAAAATCCCAAGTATTGATGAGTTTACGATCAGCAAAGATGTAGAGTACAATAGCCCCAGTTATCAAACCACCGTAGATGGCCAAACCACCATTCCAAATGGCAAAAATCTCTCCCAAATTCTGACTATAGTAATCAAAACGGAAAATGACATAGTAGAGACGAGCTCCTAAAATAGCCAGAGGAAAGGCTACTAAGATAAAATCTAAAATATCGTCTGGTATGATCTTCTTTCTAGGCGCTTCTTTTATAGTCAAATAAACCGCAAGAATCAAACCTGTCACAATACATAAGGCATACCAACGAATGGCTAGAGGTCCTAGATGAATAGCAATTGGATCAAGCATTAGGCACCTCGTTTTGAGCAATAAGATTTGTCAAGCGTTCTTCGAACAAACGCGTCGCATCAAAGCCCATTTCCTTAGCACGATAATTCATGGCAGCAGCCTCAATCACGACAGAGATATTACGACCTGTTTTAACTGGAATACGGATACGAGGAATGGCTACGCCAGAAATTTCTAATTCCTCTGCATTGTTTCCAAGTCGATCAAAGGTCTTATGCGTATCGTAATTTTCCAAGTAGACAGCCAACTGAACTTGTGAAGAATCTTTTACCGCACTCGCACCGTAGAGGCTCATGACATCGATAATACCAACCCCACGAATTTCAATCAAGTGTTTCAAGATTTCAGCAGGCTCTCCCCAAAGAGTTAATTCATCCTTAGAATAAATATCTACCCGATCATCTGCTACCAAGCGGTGCCCACGTTTAACAAGCTCAAGACCTGTTTCACTCTTACCGATACCACTATCTCCTTGAATCAAGACACCCATCCCATAGATATCCATCAAGACACCGTGAACACTGGTGCGTTCCGCCAAACGAGAATCCAGATAACTAGATAATTCTCCAGACAAACGACTGGTAGCTGTACGGCTGGTTAAAATGGCAATCTTACATTCTCTGGCTGCCTTTAGCATCTCCTCTGGAACCACCAAACCACGGGCAACAATGACCGCTGGTGTCTCAGGTAGAAACATTTTTTTCAAAACTTCATAACGGCTGTTAGAAGGCATGCTAATCAGATAAGACCACTCCTTCATCCCCAAGAGCTGGATCCGCTCTGGCGTGTAGTAGTCAAAATAACCTGTCATTTCAAGACCAGGTCGCGTAATGTCCGCTGTATTGATTTCCTTTTCAAGCAATTCTGGTTCTCCATAGACAATGTCTAGTCTAAGCTTTTCAATCACTTCTTTTACTAAAACCGACATCATTTCCTCCTTCAAATGAGTTCTTCCCTCTATTATATCAAATTGTGGGAGGAAGTTTCAGATTTTTGCAGGCTTTGGAGTATTTATTTAAAAGAAAAAGGACTAGATTTCTCTAGCCTTTCATTTCAATTAGAATTTTTTACGTTTACGAGCTGCTTCTGATTTACGTTTACGTTTTACAGAAGGTTTTTCATAGAATTCACGTTTGCGTGTTTCTTGAAGAGTACCAGCTTTAGTAACCGCACGTTTGAAACGACGAAGTGCGTCGTCAAGAGATTCATTCTTACGTACTACTGTTTTAGACATTTTTTTCACTCCCTTCAAGTTCAAGATCTATTCTATTCTACACGTAAAAGGAATAATTGTCAAGAAAAAATGCGGTTTAATTTTGATTTTTTCTGCCATTTATACAAGTCTTGAAAGCGCTCAATAGAAAATACTGAATGGTTTCACTTTTTTATTTTTCAAGTAAGCTAAGCGCTTCAGCGTCTGCGATGATGGTTACATCTGGATGATTTTGTAGGCTACTTGCTGGTAGACTCTCAGTCACTGGGCCAGACACTGTTCCAGCAATGGCTTCTGCTTTCGATTCACCGTAAGCAAATAGAAGAATTGACTTGGCATCCAAGATATTTTTAATCCCCATTGAAATGGCTTGGGTTGGGACGTCTTCAATCTTGTCAAAGAAGCGCGCATTAGCTTCAATAGTAGACTGGTCAAGTTCTACTAGATGCGTTTGACTGTCAAATGGAGTACCAGGTTCATTAAATCCGATGTGTCCATTGCGACCGATTCCCAAGATTTGCAAATCAACTGGATGGTCAGCCAAAATTTGGTTATAGCGTTCAACCTCAGCTTCAGCATTGTCCTTAACCCCACGAGGCAAGAAACTTTCTTTAAATGGTTTTTGGTTAAACAAGTTTTCTTGCATGAAGTAACGATAAGACTGTGGGTTGTCCCCATCAAGGCCTACATACTCATCAAGGTTGACACTTGTTAGATTTGAAAAATCAAGGTCACTCTCAACAATTTCCCTGTAAAATTCAAGTGGGCTACTTCCTGTCGCAAGTCCTAGGGTTTGAGCTCCATTGGCCAATTTTTCCTTCAAAATTTCAAAAGCAACTTTTCCACCTTCGATTTGGTTTTCAACTTTAATAACTTTCATCTTTTTATCCTCCGTTTTAATCTATATTTATTATATGGTATAGACCAATTTTTGTCAAGTGAAAACGATTTAATTTCCAAAAAAAGAGCGTCCAAACTTGAAACATGTTATAATGGATAGGATTAGAACTTAGAAAGAATGAACAGATATATGAATACAGCTGATTTTGATTTCCACTTGCCTGAGGAATTGATTGCCCAAACGCCCCTTGAAAAACGAGATGCCTCTAAACTCCTCATCGTCAACCGGGAGACGGGAGAAATGCAAGATAAACACTTCCACTCTATTGTTGAGATGTTGGAACCTGGTGATGCCCTTGTCATGAACGACACCCGCGTTCTCCCTGCTCGCCTCTATGGACAAAAGGAAGAGACAGGAGGCCATGTGGAACTTCTCCTGCTCAAAAATACTGCTGGAGATGAGTGGGAAATTCTGGCTAAACCTGCCAAACGCCTCAAGGTTGGTACTCGTGTCAGCTTTGGTGATGGTCGTCTCAGCGCTGTCGTTACAGAAGAATTGACTCACGGGGGCCGCATTGTCCGCTTTGAATACCAAGGAATTTTCCTAGAAGTCTTGGAAAGTCTGGGAGAAATGCCTCTGCCACCTTATATACACGAAAAACTGGATGACCGTGAACGCTATCAAACGGTCTACGCCAAAGAAAGTGGCTCTGCTGCTGCACCAACTGCTGGACTTCACTTCACCAAAGAACTGCTAGCAGAAATCCAAGCTAAAGGAGTTCATCTGGTCTATCTGACTCTTCATGTCGGGCTCGGAACCTTTAGACCCGTTTCAGTTGACAATCTGGACGAACATGAAATGCACTCAGAATTTTACCAACTTTCTGAGGAAGCAGCTAACATTCTTCGCTCTGTTAAGGAAAATGGTGGTCGTGTCATCGCTGTTGGAACCACTTCTATCCGCACCTTGGAGACCATTGGTTCCAAGTTTGATGGACAAATCCAGGCAGATTCTGGCTGGACCAATATCTTTATCAAACCTGGCTATGAATGGAAGGTCGTGGATGCCTTCTCAACCAACTTCCATCTGCCAAAATCAACTCTGGTTATGCTGGTTTCTGCCTTTGCAGGTCGTGAATTAGTCTTAGAGGCCTACCACCATGCCATTCAAGAACACTACCGCTTCTTTAGTTTTGGCGATGCCATGTTTATCTATTAATTTTTACAATCAAAAAAGCGCATATTATCAGGTTTGATAGTATGCGTTTTGTAATGGATAAGGAATGAGTTATACTCAATGAAAATCAAAGAATAAACTAGAAAGCTAGCTGCAGGCTGCTCAAAACACTGTTTTGAGGTTGTGGATAAGACTGGCGAAGTCAGTTACCTATACCTATGATATATACGGCAAGGCGAAGCTGACGTGGCTTGAAGAGATTTTCGAAGAGTATTAGTCTTTTCTAAAGGTCGGATCTTTCACACTCTGGACACTGGCATTGATAACTGCACCGACAATTAAAATCTTAGCGATGAGAATAAACCAGAACATCATGACCACCACGACGACGGAACTGAAAAAACGCACGTCCACTAGATGATTGACATAATTATTGATATAGACTGAAAAGATATTGAGCAGTAAGACTAGAGTCAACAAGACAAAGACACTACCTGGCAACACATAGCGAATTCGTCGAACCTTAACATGAGGCAGGAAATAATAAAGCATGACCAAGATTGCAAAAATCAAGGCATATACCAAGGGGCCTGTTAGGTCTTGCAGATAATCAAAGAGAGGACTATCCGATTTCCAGTAACTTTTGATAAGGTTGAGAAGCATTCGCCCAAAGACACTCAAAAACAGAGCTAAGGCAAAGAGAATCTGCAAGCCAAAACTGACAAACAAACTCATGAGCTGACGGGAAATCATTCCACGATTTTTTGCTACTCCGTAAGCTTTATTAAAGGCTTTCTGTAGGAAATTCATGGATTTTGAAAAGGTCCAGATGGCTGACAAAACTGCAAAACTCAATAAGCCCGTTGACGGTTGGGTCAGCACTTCTGTAATAATCTTTGCGACCACATCATACATGGTATCGGGCAAGAATTCATTGACAACCTTTAAAAAATTAGAAACTGGAATCTGAAAATAAGGGAGGATATTGACCACCACCAAAAGCAGGGGGAAAATCGAAATCAACCAATAGTAGGCCACTGCGACGCTGGTCAGCTCACTATCTGATGCTTGATAATAATGTAAAAAAGCTTTTACTAAAGGCTTATCTGCCAGCTCTTTCCACCACTTCTTCATGTCACACTCCTTCACTTATAATCTTGATTAATTTCTTCTTACCAATTCCACCATATCATAAGGCAGGGTATTGGCAGCTTCCTTCAAGGAATAGTTTTCTAAGTTATTCACATTTTGTCGTAACTTCTTGGCATACTTGGTTGTAATCAATCGTTTTTCTTCGTATTCGAAAATCAACTTACGCTCCAAATAATAGCCTCTCAGCATTTCATCGATATTGTTGGGTTTGACACGATTGATAACCCGTTCGACAAAAGCACCACTGGTAATAATAGCTGTTTCTCGGAGACGAGAATCCTGCATGAAGCTGATTAAAGAACTCTTATAAACTCCTTTTAGGTTCTCCAAACTTTCGATAATCATCTCTGTATTTTCTAGATAGAGCTCTGCAATTTGGTCATAGTCAAGGGCTCTGAGTTTCTTAGATTCTTCATTTTTCCAACTGCGGAAGGTCTTGCCTAAGGTAAAGACTTCGTGAAGGAGAAAACGTAAAATCCGCAAGGAAACAAGGAAATAATAGGTCAATCGTGAAGCAAACTTGCGATTGATACCTTGTTCCATATTTTTCAGATAACGCTGGTAAACTCGATAGGCACGCTCACTCATCTTGTCCTCTTCGTAAGCCTGTTCCAAACCATCACTCTCAATACTGAGGATAAGAAGTTTCAAGGCTTCCCAGTCCTCTTGCTCGCTCTTATTTTCTTGGCTCAGGATAAGATTTTCAATACGCCCATGATAATTGTCAATAGCCGCATAGAGGGGAAGTTTATTTCTGGTCCCTTCCAACTCTTTTTCTAACTCCGAAGTAACCTCATTCAAAATGGCGATATGCATGAGATAATCCTTACTTTCTTCCTGTTCATCCGAAAGATGAGGCAGGATCAAGAGACCTGTTAAAAAGCTTACAAGCGTCACACCTGCAACAAGGAAAAGTAAGAGAGGATACTCCTGCTCTAGATTACTTGGTATCAGAAGGATCGTAGCAATCGACACCGTTCCCTTAACACCTGAGAAGGTCAAAAGAAGCATGTCCTTCATATACTTATTTAGCTTTTTCTTGAGACGTCTAGTCCTATAGGCATAATAGCCATAGATCATGACAAAACGAATGGCAAAGAGGACAAAGGTCAGGGCGACAAGAGATAGCAATAAAAGTAAGGGATTATAGATTGGATTGGTCAAGATAGGTTCTGCTATCATTTCCAGCTCCATCCCTAAAATCACAAAGACAGAACCGTTAAGCATAAAGTTCACTGTATGCCAGACCGTCTCGGTCACCGTATCCACTTGGGCTTCTAGGAGCGTAATTTTCTTAAAACGGCTTGCCTTTAAAATCCCAGCAACCACAACGGCAATAATCCCTGAAACATGGACTTCTTCTGCTAGGAAAAAGGTCACCAGAGGCAAACTCAATTCTAATAAAAGCTCACTGGCAATATCCGTTGCGCGCACACTTATCAAGAAGGTATGGAGGAAACGGTTGGTCATAGCTGTTAAAAATCCAATTAAAAAACCGCCTAGGATTGAAAAGATAAGCGAACTACTCGCTTGCCCAAGGGAAAAGGCTCCAGTTGTCCAAGCTGTCAAAGCTACCTGAAAGGCCACCAAACCAGATGCATCATTCAAGAGTCCTTCACCCTTAAGGATATTGGACACGCGCTTAGGAAAGCTAAAACGCTCCGAAAGAGAAGCAAAAGCCACCAAGTCCGTTGGGCCAAGAGCTGCCCCAACAGCCAAGCAAGCTGCCAAGGGAAGGCTAAGCCAAAGAAGATGGGCCAAGCCACCCAAACTCAGAGTCGAGATAAAAATCACTGGAAATATGAGATAAACAATAATTCGCCAGTGTTTTAAAATAGCTGTAATATCCGCTTCTTCCGACTCTCGGAAAAGCAAGGGCCCGATAACCAGGGCCAAAAACAACTCCGTATTGAGGTGAAAGTCGGTATTGGGTAAAAAGAGACCAATCACAATTCCCAAAAGAATTTGCACCAAAGGGAGAGGCAAAAAGGGCAGAAGCTTATTGGTTGTACTTGAGACAATCAAGACCAGTAAAAATAGGATTAGGTAAATCAGTAATTCCACGCACTTCCTCCTTAGTCTTTTTTACAACAGAATTCAAATATCTCCTTCTGCTCTTTGATTTTTTGGTCAATCTTGGAACAATCTTTGTGCTCAATTTTTCTCTGGCACCGTTCCATTTCAAGAGCAACTAATTTTTTCTTGATTTTAAGCATTTTTTTGCTCATATGCGCTTGGTCTAGCACACCCACTGCTCGTTCGTGGTGGGTTGATTCAACAAAATTCTGGCGCATGGCATCCAGCTTTTCACGTAGGTATTGTTTATCCATGTCTATATCTTTCTAATTTTTCAATCATCACTAAAAATGGTGGGTTGTTGACTTGATTCAGGGTTCGATAAATGGTAGCTGTGTACTCTTGTTGGTTCAACTGGCTAACAAAATCCAAGACAGCATCTTTCTCGATGTCTCCTCCTTCATGACCATAGTAAATCATAATGGCAATTCGTCCACCTTTGACAAGTAAACCACACAGCTTTTCTAATGCTTCAATCGTTGTCTGAGGTCGGGTAATGACAGACTTATCAGCTGACGGCAGATAGCCCAGATTAAAAATCCCTGCCTTGGCTTCTGTCACAAACTGGTCCAGTGTCTCATGGCCCTGCAAGATTAACTGGGCATTTGTCATTCCAGCCTGGTCCAAACGCTCTTGCGTCTTTTCCAAGGCTTGCTCCTGAATATCAAAGGCATAGACTTTCTTGGCTAGTTTGGCTAGAAAAAGGGTGTCATGACCATTTCCCATGGTCGCATCCACTACGATATCATCCTGAGTCACTACCCCAGCCAAAAAATCATGTGCCATCTCAAGTGGTCTTTTCATTTTCAAACTCCTGTTTTACAGCCTTGCATCCTTGAACACTTCCACGACGTCGCATCTCCATCTCAATGCTGTTGAGAACTTCCCATTTATTGAGGCTCCACATAGGGCCAATCAGCATATCTCTAGGTGCATCTCCTGTGATTCGATGGATGACAATATGTTTGGGAATGATTTCCAGTTGGTCACAGATGACCTTGACATATTCTTCCTGACTCATCAATTGCAAACGTCCCTCGTGATAGTCTCGTTGCATACGAGTATTTGTCATAAGATGGAGCAAGTGCAGTTTAATCCCTTGAATATCGTTATCCGTGACACAGCGACGGACATTTTCAATCATCATCTCATGGGTTTCACCAGGCAAGCCATTGATCAGATGGGAAACAATCTCAATCTTTGGATACTTTCTCAAACGCTTGACCGTTTCCACATACAACTCATAGGAATGGGCGCGGTTAATCAAGTCAGAGGTTTCTTCATAAGTAGTCTGCAAGCCCAATTCTACCGTCACATGCATGCGTTCCGACAACTCAGCCAAATATTCGATGGTTTCGTCTGGTAAACAGTCTGGTCTTGTTCCAATATTGATTCCGACCACACCTGGCTCATTGATAGCCTGCTCATAGCGCTCTCGGATGACTTCCACCTTTTCATGGGTGTTGGTAAAATTTTGAAAATAAACCAGATACTTCTGAACATCTGGCCACTTACGGTGCATAAAGTCAATTTCCTTATAAAATTGCTCACGGATAGGCGCATCTGGTGCTACGATAGCATCTCCAGAACCTGAAACCGTACAAAAAGTACAGCCTCCATGAGCCACAGTCCCATCACGATTGGGACAGTCAAACCCCGCATCAATAGGGACTTTAAAGGTCTTTTCTCCAAAGAGTTTTCGATAATAATCATTCAAGGTGTTATAAGATTTCATAACCTTCATTATAACAAAAAACACCCACAATCTCAAAAGCCTGACTTTCCTATAAATTCCTCTGTTTCTCGTTTCCATTAGCGATTTTTTATGATACAATATGGGTATGATTTTAATGAAATTAGCATCTATTTTATTATTGATACTGACCTTAGTAGTCTGCATTATCATAACCAAACTTTTTAGATTAAAAAAACTAGGACGAAACTTTGCGGATTTGGCTTTTCCAGTCTTGGTATTTGAATATTACCTTATTACAGCTAAAACCTTTACCCATAATTTCCTCCCTAGACTAGGCCTAGCCCTCTCACTCCTAGCCATTATTCTCGTTTTTTTCTTCCTTTTGAAAAAACGCAGCTTTTACTATCCTAAATTCATCAAATTCTTCTGGCGTGCAGGATTCTTAGTAATCCTTGTCATGTATATCGAGATGATTGTTGAATTGTTCTTAATGAAATAGTCAAATCCCTAGAAAGTTAAGGCCTAGGGATTTTTGCTTTCTCTACAAAATAGGATAGACAATAACACTATACAATTTTATACAAAGAAAATCCCTTAGAAACTTATATTCCAAGGGATTTATCTTCTATCTAGGACAAGAACTTCTCTCTAATCTTTAACGATAAAGAAGGTATCAAAATTTCTAGTCTTCTTTTTTACCTTTAGTGGCTACTAAGCCTGCACTCAAACCTAGAAGAGCTAAACCTGCTGCTACTGCTGCCTGTTCTGCCTCTGTTCCAGTGTTTGGCAAGTGATTCTTTTCATCTTGCTGGGCTTCAACTGAACGTGAGCTCACTTGTTTTACATCCGTTTTCTCAGTTGATACTTGTTGTTTTGTAGTTTCTTGAGATTCTGGTTTTTGAACTTCTTGATCTTGTAACACAGACTTACTAGCTTCTTTAGGAGCTGCTTTAAGCTGTTCTTGAGGGGCTGATTTTGTATCTTTTATAGCTGTACCAACCTCTACAATACGATCCTGAGCTATAACTTTATCATAGCTTTCTTTCTCAGTCCGCTTGCCATTTTCTACTTCAATCAAGTGAACACGGACACCTTGTTTTCCTTCTTGGAGGACACGGCTTTCACCTAGATACAACTTGTCAGACTTACGTTCCTGAACCTTGAAGTCGACAGCTTCTTCTTCGACAACAAGTTCTGGTCTGTTAAGCACAAGATTTTTCACTTCATCTTCTGAAAGAGAGGTTCCTGGTTTGGTTCCAACCAAGACGATGCGGTCTGTTGGTGCCTCTACCACTTCATGGAGTTTTTCTTCCTTACTTCCATCAGGATTAGTGCTTGTAAAGATACGTTCCTTACCAACTTTTCCTTCTTGGAGGACACGAGTTTCACCTAGATACAGTGTTGAATCTTTTTTCTCAACTGTCTTGTAGGCTAAATCTTTTTCAACCAATTCAAGTTTTGGAAGTTCTTCTTGTACTGCAGCAACTGTTTTCTCAAAAACTGGTTTTTCCTTAGTCAACTGGATACGGTATTCCTTGACTTGTTTTCCACTTTCTGAAACGAGGCGAACAAGTACTGGAAGACTATCATCGCCACTATCTACCACAGTTGAAGCTACTTGATTGTTTTCTTCAACTGCGACTTTTGGCCGTTGACCTTTATAGGTGATTTGATAATCTTGACGATTTTCAGCGAAATCAGCAAGTTCTTTTCCATCTACAAGAATCTTCGATTGAGTGCTTTCTTGAGGCAATTCGCTTGGTGCAAGGAAGGTCATCTCAATCATCGCAACACCGCTCTTATCTGCTTTGCGCTCCATACGCCATCTCATAGCTTTAGCTTTGACAGCTTTAAATGTTACGTTGATTTCATCACCAGCTGCAATGTCTTTATCCGCACGATAAGGCACAGCTTCCCAATTTTCTGGATTGTTAAATGGATGTCCAGATTCGTAGGCTTGGTAGTTTGAATAGTAGGTAGGCACTTCAAAGTCTGGACCAACATAACGTTCCAAAACAAGTTTAGATGGTGCATCTGTACCACTATCTGCAAAGAACTGAACTTTTCCTTGTGCAACAGTCCGTTCTACAATCTTCCCATTTTCACGGAAGATAACGCCTGCTGATACTTCTGGATTGGTAGACGGTCTTGCAGACCAGTTTGTCCAACGACGATTTTCTGAATGATCTCTGTCATTGAGATAGTCAACGCGGTCATGAGAGTCTTTATCAATATCGTTGGTTGCTGAAGCAAAGGCCTGATTACCATTTTCATCATAGTTAGAGTTATCTGAAAGAGCCTCACCAAGTTTATCTGTCACTCGTACAGTGAACTCTGCAGTAAGATTGCTACCAAGGACACGACCTCGAACAGTAAATTGACCTGCTTTTGTCAGATTTTCTGCTGGAACTTCTTCCCATTCAACTGTCAGGTCTTTTGTTTCGTAGCCGTCTTTACCTGTGAAGTATACCGGAACCTTAGTCGGCAATTCAAGTGGTTGCCCTAGTTGCAACAAGCGAGCTTGTTTAACCGCAGCAACTGGTTTATGAGAAAGTAAGTTCTTATCCTTAGTGAAGTGCAGACGGTATTCTCCTAAGATATCGCCATTTTCAGCTTTCGCGATGACACGAGCTGGCTCACCTTCACGAACGCTTGGAACGACGGTAGCGAGACCATTGTTGCTAACACTTGCTGTGACTGCCGGAACTTTTCCATCTACAGACTCAAGGTAGTAGTCTGTCAAATCAGGGTTGAAGTTTGCTAAGTCTTTGCCGTCAACTTGGATTCTTGCTTGTCCTTGTTTGGCTGCCGCAACTTGTTTCGCAAAGATTTGTACTTCTGTGATAGACGTTCCACGCTTGTTATCTGCTTTAACCATACGAATACGAACAGCATAGGTTTCAACTTTATCAAAGCTAAAGTGGTTCATTTCTCCAGCCTTGAGTTGAGCAGGGGCTTTTAGATTAGTCACTGATTTCCAGTTGGCAGAATCATTAAAGACATGGTTCTCATTACCTACAAAGCTAGGATTCTTAGGAGCTGTTGGAGCAGTATTACCAACATAATACTCAATCACATAAGACTTAGGTACACCAACTCCATGGTCTTCGTGGAATCCGACACTCAGATTATCAACGGAGCGTTTGCTCAAGATACCTGAATCTCCAAACAGAACACCGACTGAAGCTTCGGGATTACTACGATTCCAGTTTGTCCAACGATTGGCTGGACGGTCATTAAAGGAAATCAATTTATCGTTGACATTTGAAACAGGGTCGGTTGGATTTGAGTCTGAAGCAAAGGCAAGTGGCAATTCTGAACCGGTCCATTGGTCAGAAATATTTGCTCCTTGCTCTGTTTGAGCAGACACACGAACATGGAGTTTAGTAGTTAATTGCGTACCTTCTAGGTGACCATTAACTGTAAAGATACCCTCCTTAGCGTATTGATCTGATTGAATCACGTCCCATGTAACCTTAGCTGATGAAACGTGACCATTTGAATCATAAGTTCGAACACTCTCTGGTAATTGTGGCGCTTCTGCGATCGGTGTTGTCACACTGACTTCTTCAACCGAAACGATGCCTTCTACAGAGACTTTGGCACGCGCCTCAAGATCAATCCCTTCAACTTCACCTAACACCTCAAAGGTTTGATAGTGGTCTAGTTTTTCTTTTGGAATAGCTTGCCATGTAACTTTATGAGTTTTAGGGAAACCTTTGTCATACTCAACAGTTACTGTTGTTGGAAGAGTAGGTTCTTGATGTAAATCTGTCACTACATTTACAGGACGGATGGATTGCGCAATCTTCTTCTCAGTATTGGCTTGAATAGTAAGATTGATTTGACCTGTAGCACCCTCATATTCAGCTTTCAAAGTGACTTCTCCTGGTTTATGCAACTCCAGCATTCCTTGACGGGCTGCGACTTCGCCTTCACCGCTTGTAGAGAAGGTTACTTTATCAGCTGGTAAAACTGCTTGTGTCCCGTCCTGATAGTGACCTAGTACAGACAATTTCACTGTTTGGTCTTCTTTAAGGCCGTCAGCTTGCTCAACTTGTAAGCTCAAATGGTTAATTTTTGGTGCTTCTTCTAGAAATTGGATTGCATAGGTTTGAAGAGGGCCACCATCTTTTGGTTGAATATAGATGCTTGCACGCATGCCGTTTGCTGCACTTGCTTGAAGGACTGTAACATCAGCATTTTCAGCACTTGCTACGACTTCTGGCAAGGATGAACCGTAAGCAAGAGTTCGGTATTGCATTGGATTTTGGCTAGTAAGACCAGTGGCAGCTTCGCCACCAACAGTAACAGTTGGGACCACAGGAGCAGCTACATCGCCATCTTCTACTACAAGGGTAGCGTGAATAGTCTCACCACCCAGTTGGCCAGTCATTGGAATACGTGATCCAGCTACTGAAAGTTTGGCTTTATCTGCTTCCGCAATCTCCCAGTTATCTACCTCGTATTCTTGTAGGCTTCCATCCGTAACGGCAATAGAAACGTATTTGTCAATAGCACTCAAGTCTGCTCCAGGTGCAACACGTTTTACAGTAGAAAGTTCTTTTGCAATTGCTAGAACTTCAACTCGAGCCTCGACTTCACGTCCATTTGCTGTGCCTTTAGCAGTCACAACTCCTGCTTTACTAACATCAACTTGAGACCAGGTTGCTGGATGTTTCTCACGACTACCATCACTATATACAAATGCTACCGTCTTCGGCATTTTTGGATCTTTACCTAGCAATGTACGAACTTTTGCTACTTCTGTACCCAAAACAGTCTTTTCTTGTCCTTCTTTTTTACCAGTAAAGACAGTCACTTGATCCGATTTCAAGAGATCAGAATGAGCAGTAAGAGTAAATTTTCCTGCTTGCTCAGTCGATTTGACAATGGCAACACCTTTACCGTTAAAGGCTCTGCGAATCCAAGAACCATCTGCTTGTGCTTTATAGCGTTCACGGCTGGCTTGTTCACCATTATCGACACCGACAAGTTGACCTTGTCCATGCAATTGGAAACGAACCAGATTATTGGCAGTTGGGACTATATTCCCTTGACTGTCAACGATTTCGTAGTAGATGTAAGTCAAATCTTTACCATCTGCCGCAATTGCCTGCTCTTCTTTGATGAGACGAACAGCTGCTGGTTTGCCAGCAGTTGTGATCTTGTCTCGAGCAATTTCCTTGCCAGATTCATCACGAGCTATTGCTTCCAAGGTACCTGGTTGATAGGCAACTTTCCATTCAAGATACAATTCATTAGTATTAGCACCTTCTTGGTAAGTTCGCCCATCACTGGTTTGTTTTTTAGTGAAGGTCTTCTGTCCCAATGATTCACCGTTCAACAATAACTCCACACTTGCAGCGTTAGAGTAGGCACGAACTGGAATTTTACCATCTGCATCAGCTACATTATCTTTTAGAGCTGAGTCCTCCCAGTTCCAGTGGGGAAGTAGGTGAACCATCGGTTTTTTCTGAGCAGATACCCATTGGCTCTGGTAAAGATAGAAATCATTTTTTGGAATACCAGCTGTATCTACAATACCAAAATAAGAACTTTTGACTGGTGTTTGATTTTGGTTGTGCCATGGAGTAGGTTCACCAATGTAGTCAGTACCGGTCCAGATAAACTGTCCAGCATAGCCAGCATTGTCACGGTCAAAAGTCCATGAAGCTGTTGCCGTTTTACCCCAACCAACACGATCATTTCCATAGTCAGACTGCTCATAGTTCCTATAGTCTTGATTACTGTGTACCAATTCACGCTCTGGACGATAATAACTTCCACGAGTGCGAGTAGCTGAAGAAGTCTCTGAACCATAAATCAACCAATTTGGATGTTTAGCACGAAGTTTCTTGTAATTATCTTCAGAGTAGTTGAATCCAACCGCATCTAGTTCATCAGCAATTTTCTCATGTCCACCACTACCATTACCAAAACGGAACTTATCTGCTCCCATAGTCACATAACGAGTCTTATCAACGTCCTTGATTACTTTAACCAAACGTTTTACAGTTGCTAAAGAGTGGGCATCACCATTAGCTTCTCCAATCTCATTTCCGATAGACCACATAAAGACAGCTGGGTTATTTTTGTCTCTTTCTACCATGGTACGTAGATCATAATCTGACCATTTTTCCCCTTTTTTAGCTTCAGGGTGGGTTGCATCTTTTTCAAAGAAACGACCATAGTCGTATGGTTTCTTACCTCCATACCAAGTGTCAAAAGCTTCTTCCTGAACCAATAAACCAAGTTCAGCTGCAATCTGTAGTGTCTGAGGACTTGCTGGATTGTGGGTTGTACGAATTGAATTCACTCCCATCTCCTTCATCTGTTTCAGACGACGATATTCAGCCTTGTAGTTTTCTTCTGCTCCTAGTGCTCCGTGATCATGGTGCAAGGAAACTCCATGGAACTTGATGTGTTCACCGTTCAAAGAGAATCCTTGGTCTGGAGTCCAGTTATAGTAACGATAACCAAATAAATCTTTCTTTGCATCTACAAGCTGACCATCTTTGTAAATACGAGTTACCATCTCATATAAAGCAGGTTTATCGGACGACACTGTCCACAATTTAGGTTTTTCAACTTCTAATGCTGAATCCAAATGAATTGTTTCCTTAGCTTTTAGAATTTTACTCTCAGTTCGAACAAGTTCTGTAACTGCCTGACCACCTCGTTCAAAAATTTGATACTCCGCTACAATTTCATGGTCTTTATTGTCTGTATTAACAATTTTACTGCTTACTTGGGTTTCAACCTTACCATTTTGTTGGTGTTCAAGTTTTGGAGTTAAAATAGTTGTTCCATTTTTTGCAACATGAATCTTGTCTGTTACCTGCAAGGTCACATCTCGATAGATGCCACTTCCTGAATACCAACGACTACTTGGCTGTTTGTTTACTGCATGAACAGAAATAACATTTTCTCTTCCATCCTTATAAAGATAATTGGTAATGTCGTATGAAAATTGATTGTAACCATTTGGATAGTGTCCAACAAGTTGGCCATTGACGAATACTTGTGAATCCATGTAAACTCCATCAAAGGTCACGCGAACATCCTTATTTAAATCTTTTTCGTCTAACTTAAAAGTTTTACGATACCATCCATCTCCACCATTCAGTTGTCCTCCTTCATTTTGAGATGGTGAATCATGATCAAAATCAAAATGAATACTCCAATCATGAGGAAGATCCATTTTTTTCCAAGAAGATATATCTGCATCTGGTTTAACAGCTTCTTTAGCATTGGCATTTAGTTTAAAGTGCCAATTTTGATTGAAAGAAAGGTTTCTATCTTCAATTAACTTATCAACAACTTCATTTGTAGCAGATTTGAATTCCTTCTTATCTTTTGAAACAGCAGGATCTTGTGATTCCGTTTTATTTGTTTCTTCAGATTTGTGTTTTTCCTCAGATTTATTTCTTTCCTCAGATACTTTCGTTTCTTCTATCATACTTTTCACTTCAGTCTTACCTTCTTCTAAAGAAAATTCTTTATTATCAGCAACTGTAGCTGGGGAGTGATCTTCATGAGTTTGGTCAGAAACACCTACAATATCTGCATTATCCTTAAGAGATATATTATCCATTTGTTCACTTGCTTTTTCTGAAGCTATCACTTCAGATGTATGTTCACTCTCTCCTTGATTTTCAGAATCATCATTCTGCTTACTTATTGAAATTAGTTCATTAGTATTTTCATTCGCATGGGCAACAGAAGCTAGGCTAAAACTTGATCCTAACAATAGCACACAACTTCCTATGAGCACTGAGCAAGCACCGACTGAAAATTTTCGAATACTATAAACTCTCTTTTTGTTCCAATTACCTTTTTGCATGGAATCCCCCTTTTTAGTAATCGCTTTCATTTTCTCTAAAAGCAAGCTCCTTATTATAATTATCTTACAATACAATTTTATAAACAATAAAAAATTTGTCAACCTTATATAAATAAAAACAATATTTTTGATTGTTTTTTATAAAAATTAGAGAATTTTTTAAAACAAAAAATATTCTTTCCATCTTAAAATAAAATGAAAAGAGTAAGCTAGAAATATTCTTTTTGACTCAAAACACTCTTTTTAACAGAATTAAAAATACAAAAAGAGCAAACGAATATTTCAGCTATTTCCTGATTTCGTTAACTCTTAATTCTTATTTTGCTTTATAAATATTGGTTACATTCACCTTATTCCTAAACATTCCTATCAAGCTATATAATGTTACATCGCTATTTGAAAAATCTTATTTTCCTTCTTTATCAGGAAAGAGAAAACCAATACCTACACAAGCCAACACACCTGCTCCAATCACCAAGCCACTTGAAATTGGCAAAAGATCCAAAATTGCATTTGCGATGATAAAAGCAATAATTAAACACATGATACTAGCCTTGTAGTCTTTTTTCAAAAGATTCTCTAGAGTGAAAAAGAGGAACAAGCCTACCGGAATCAGGGACCATAGGTTGATATCCAAACTTGGCCAGCCAACAGAACCAAAATACAATACTGTCGCTGCTGCTAGTAAAAATACAATCCCCAATAATTTTTTCATTTGTTTATCTCCAATTTCTTTTTTAGGAAGTTAAGTTATCTGATAGTGACCTCACGTCCCTTATAAAAATCATTATAGCAGAGGTCAGTTTTAAGAACAAGTTCTTTTGCCTATCTGGTCTCTATCTCTATCTAAGTGGTTGAATAATAGCGATAAATAAGGAAACAGGTGAAAAGCTTCCTTCCAAATAAAAAGGAATTAAGCAACCAAACGCTACTTAATTCCTTGAAATTATCTCATTACCTCTATTAGCCTTTAAATTTTGATAGACTCTATTTTCTAATAAATATGATCAATATTTGTCAATACTAACCCTTTCAATCAATTTATTAGTTATCTAAACTAAGTCTATTAATAAATCCAAAAAGGGTATCAATAGTAAAGTAAACTAAATAATTGAGTTATAAATGGCTATTTTCACAAAATTGTTTCATCACCACACTATCTCATCTCAGTACACAAATCATTTTGCTATATCTTTTCTATAGCTTTTGTCTTAATCTTGATCTTTTTTCTTCAATCCAAGAAATGCACCTACGATAAACATTATTCCAGCAATGAATGGTGTAAAACCTTCTCTAACTGTTCCGGTTTTTGGCAATCTATCAGAATTGTTAGTATCCGATTTACTATCGATATTGGTATGTTTATTAGCTATATTCTCTGGTTCATTAAGATAAACTTCCTTCTTATTTTCAAAGTTTTTATCATTTTTATCAGGAACTGTAGCTGTAACATCCTTAGTTGAATCAGATCTTTGACTTTCATCTAATTGACTATAATTTACTTGTACAGGAACTGTAGCTGTAACATCCTTAGTTGAATCAGATTTGTGTGAATGATTTTCTCTTTGTAAATCCTCTTTTCTGTGACTTTCATCTAATTGATTATGATTTGCTTGCACCTTATCTTTCTTTTTGGATACATCAAAAGTAGGTTTATTTTCCTCCTCCTTTTTCTCCTCTATTTTCTTGAATACAGGTTTTATAAGGGTATCTTTTGACACATTAATAACATAACCAACATCTTTTTTCCCTTCGACACCAGAAATTTCCCATCCATCAAATTGATATCCTTTTTCTAATTCACCCTTATAGACAGGTAAAATGAAATCTTCTTCCGACACTATCGTTGAACTCATTTCTTTTCCATTTTGAATGGTCACAGTCACCATCTGAGGTTTTAATTCGCTTACCTCTCCCGTATCTTTGTTTAAAATGAATTCTTTTACGGTCGTATTTCTTGCAAAATCTTTTACAAGAATCTTAATATTTAGTGTCTTATCTGTTAGTTGTTTAATATCATCCAATGATTTATATTCTTTTCCATTTACATAAATATGTCGTTCTTGAATCTCACCATTGAATCCATTATTTCTCTTATCATTGATGTTAAAGACTACAGATTTTCCGTTAGCATATTCGATACTAGTATTTCCTTTTGGATCAATGTTTACTTCTGGTTTAACATTATCATATAAAAATTGATAGTGTACTCCAACCGCTTTCGCATTCAAATCACTATAGCCAGTTTGAAGATAAACATTTCCATCCATATCAGTTACCTTATCTGGAAATCCGTTTGCTTTATAGTCTTTCATCCCCCAGTCCATGATGTCACCGTCTTTAACATTAAGCTTAATGTTAAAATCTCTAGTGTTATCAATGTGTAAATCTCCGTAGATTAAATAATTATCTACAACCGATTCATTAACTCTCAACTCCCAGTTAAAACCACCCTTATCAGAAATCTTACCTCTTAAATAAAATTCTGGATTTCGTACATAAATTTTATTAGATTTAGATGGATTAAAGTAGTTCTTATCCATTGAAAGGTTTACTGGTTTTGCATCAATAAATAACGTAGAACCATCTTCTTTTATAGCTTCTACATTGGATTTATCCTCCCCAGCGTACTCTTTACCATCCTTACCAAATAATACAAGTTTAGAAGAATCTGTCACAAGATTTCCATCTTTATCGATTGCCTCCCCTTTATCATTCATTTTAAAGGTAAACACTTGATATCTTACAATGTTAAAGCCGTCCAAAGCCGACATTAATACAGCTTGAGTACTTCTTCCATCTTCAACATTTCTACTATCAGAATAAATTATTTTTTCTGATAAAACTCTTAGATTAGGATTGGTCTTTTGTATTTTTGCTATATCTTCCTTGTTATAGACCCCATTTCCTTCTAACATATCCGTTTTTCCAGGATTATAGGTAGTCACTTTTAGTGCATAGCCTTTTCTTAGAATAATGTTATCTTTTAACAGATATTGTTGTTTTTCTGAATCAGAATAGATTTTACCAGATTCCATGTCCGTTAAATTGTTTGGTTTGTTTTTTGAAAGATCTCCTTCTCCTAATTCTATTACATTCCCATAACTTGATGCATAGGGATATTCTGTCTTAGTTTCCTTATTTTTTTCAGGCATTCTAATCTTCGTTTCAGCTTTTATCTGATTATCATCTTTAACAAAGAATCTCATATCTCCTGCAAAAGCTAATCCATCCACAATATCATTAATATTAGCGTATAAATCAAATGTCATCGTTTTTGAGTGGGAATCATACTTGGTCGTTTTGATTTCTATCGATTTATAGTTATTTCCATAATATACCTTGGCATTTTTAGAAACATTACTGATCTTTCCAAGAATTTCAAAGTGTCCATTTTTAGACGGACTTAGAACACCATAAATTTTTGATTTTATTTCGTCAAGTTTTTCAGTTTCATATTCTAAGGCACTACCATCGTCATAAGCAATGATATTTCCCTTATCATCGTATCTATAATCGTATTCCTCTGTTCTCTTACCAGTTTCACTTGTAAAGTCATCAACTTCTCTAAATTTCTTTTTAATGAGTTTCTTCAAGTCTTTACTTTCAAACTCTCTAATTGTTGAAATCGTTTTATGAATAGTCAAGCTAGATTTTTCTTCGATAGATTCTTCTTTTTCTTGATGATGTTCTACCTCAGCTGTCTCTTTGTTTAGGCTATCATCTTTAACACTTTTTAAATTCTTAAATTTAGATTCAGGAATTTCTCCAAGCTTTTGGTATTTAGATGAATCTTGATCAGGATCTACTAGATAATAGGAAATCATCCCCTTTTCATCAGCATGATCAGCAAATTTAATTCTATGAATCTTTGTGAAATTGCTAGAACCATCTAATGCAATGACTTCAATGATTTTTCCTCTTAAATCTCCTGCACCATTAATTTCATAAATGGTATTTCCGTCTTTGTCAAGTTTCCTATTTCTTCCTTGACCCTCACCTGCGTAAGTTACTTCAAGATTTTTCTCAACCTCTCCATCTTCATTAACCAGAGCGGCGCCAGCATACCAAACTTCGTTTGCAATCTCGTCAAATTTTTCAGGATGTTCTTTTTGATCTCTCGCAAATAGGGTTTCATTCTTGTATTGATCTTTTACCTTGTGATAAGTATCCTTTGTGATCAGCTTAATTTTTTCAGGATTTGAAAAATCAATCGAAACAATCTTAGGGGCTGTGTTATCAATTTTTACAGGAATATAGGAAACCTGCCATGGGTAATCTTTAGTTAATCTATATTTAAATTTATAGAAATATTGACCTTCTGCAATCGGTTCAAATTGACCTCTTATCCTAGTAGCTGGATCTTTGGTATCCTTGCTTTCTGGTGCATTTTCTTCTTTCCCTCTAGGGTTATAGATGAGTCCATCCCATTTCAAGTCGCCCCAAACTTTTAGCTTAGAAGATTTGATTCCCTTTGCATCATTTCTTTTAGAGTTTAAAATTCCTTTAACAAAGTGTTCTCTCGAAATGACTTTTAAGTCTCTTTGATTTTCTCCCTCTTTATTTGTATTTACTATTGAAATCATTCCTTCTTCTGCACTTCTTAATACAAGTGGAGAAGGTGTTAATCCTCTCTCAAGTTGAGCATCTTGAGGATTTCCATTTGAATCTAAAGGATAAATTTTAGCAATATTAGAACCACTTGATGATGGTGCGTTGATCCCTTCGTTATTGAAAGCAAACAATTCTGGATTTTGATCTAGGGATGTTGTATTTTTATCTTTTCTATTTTGTATAACTCCTGCTGGATTAAATTTATCTATACCATGTTCTCCACCAATTCCCTTATTTAAGGTTCCTGGAATTTTTGGTTTACCATCATCATCATAACCTTCCATTGTTTTTGATTTTGAACCTTCTTCCCAGGCCCATTTATCAAGGATTGGTTCGTGGTTCCAATTCCCAGCAAATCCCATTAGAGGCATCGATAAAGAAGGTTGGAAATTTGTTTTCTTCCCGTTGGAGTTTAGAGCTTCCATTTCTTCCACTGACTCAAAATGAATAAATGATTCTACAAATTTATTTTTATTTTTAGCCTCCCCAACATTTATCACAGCATTCAAATCAAAGCTAGAATTTGGGGCTATAGTGAAAGTGTCATGCTCAAATGTAATATTTGCATCTTTTACTTTCTCTGGGTGAATTTCTGGAACAATTTGCTTACCATCTGGAGATTTTTCATCTTTGTATGTTTCATCCAGTTTTAGTCTATCAGTTAGAGCATCTGTAGTTACTGCTGATGCTGAAACTTTAAAGGTCAAAGGTCTGTTTGATGTATTGTGAAGCTTAATTGTAAAGTATTTTTTATCTCCTTTTATTTCTTTAAGAGAAATAGAACCATAAGAGTTTACCAAACCTTTAGAATCCGTGTTTTTAAAAGTAGCTACAACTTCATTTCTCAAAGCATTAGCAACATTAATTAAGCCTGCTCCCTGTTGTCTAGGTGATGCAAAGTATTGACTTTTTTCTTTCCAAGACGTTGCATCCATCATAGGCCGTGCAGTATTTTGTAGGGCTATTTTTGTAAGACTTGTAAGGTCTATTTTGTCATCTCCCTTAAGATTTTTCAAGGCAGGTCTTTCAAGCATTTCCTTTAACTTTGGTCTAATCAAAACAGTAGAAGCTGCCACGATTGGAGTTGCCATACTAGTCCCTGACATATAACCATAAGTTGATTTCCCATTAATGACATTGAGAGTGGATTTAATATTTTTACCTGGTGCTGAGACATCAGGTTTTAAAAGTAAATCTGTTCTCGGTCCCCAAGATGTAGATCCTGCTGGAACTATGACATCTTCTTTATACAATTCTTTGTCTGTATCAGGTGCAAACTTAAAGTCAATCTCTTTTTCGTCACCTACATTCGGTTTATTAGAATTATAGCTGGCCATATCAATTGGATAGTATTGCTCCAATTTATCTTTGAAATCTTCCTTACTATTTCTTTTAACCTCAGTTTTTTTATCAGGATTAATCATGTTCCATAGCTTTACACCATCATCTCCTGAAATTGAAAATACTTGACTTTTAGTCGCTTCATCCGCTTCATATCCCATGGCTGGAAGCTCTGTCCAATTATCTCTATTGTAGTAATTGACAGTATTTACAACCATAATGGCGCGTGCGCCCTTATCCGTTGCTCTTTTAAAAGCATCTTTTAAATCCTTGGTATAAATTCGATCCATTACTGCAATTTTGCCCTTAAGATCCAATCCTATCAAATCTTGGTCTTGACCTTTGCCTATATATACAAAGTTTAATTTACTAGGAGCTTTTGAACCGTCTTCATTTGTTGTGATTTTATTCTTATCGAAAAAGGCCCCTATATTTCTGTATTTAAAATTTTCTCCACCTATGTTGACTTTATCAAACTCAACTGTCTGATTTTTAGCAGAAGCGACCGCTATCGCATCTTCATGTGCTGCAGTTCGCGTTACATTTCCAGTATCTGTCATTTTCAGATTATTATTTGCCACTAAATCCCATGAAGAACTTGAAGCAGAAGTCGCATAGTTACCCGTAGCTACAACCATTGGAATGCCTGCTTTTCTTAACGCTCTAATAGCTTCCCAATATTTCTCACCTACAAGACCTGTTCCTGTAAAGCCTGATGATACCGAAACAACATCGACATTGTGTTTGATCGAATCTTCAATAGCATGAAACATTGTTTCATCTCCTGCGAAACCAGATCCTGCGTCAGAGTACATTTTATAAGAGAAGATCTGTGCATTAGGAGCAATTCCATCTATTCCGTTAAAGTTTTTAATATCTTTTTCAGTATCATTTCCCGCAAGAATCCCTGCAATATGCATTCCATGTGGATCAAAATAATCGCTTCCATCATCAGCTTTTTCTACAGTAATTTTACCACCATTATAATAATTGAACGCATGAGGGATTTTATCACTCAACCAGAAATTTTTATCAGTACCTTTTAAGTCTTCTTTTTTGAATCTCATTGAGCCTTTAGCATCATCATCAATCCTCATAGCCTTGTGCCTATAATCTGTCCCGGTATCGATATTTGAAATGACCATACCTCTACCATCAAAATTTTTACCAAATGGAGCATTGATAGATTTTAGGTAATCAATTGCCTCTTCAACTCCAATTTCCTTCCTAGCATGATTCATCATTGGCTGGACTTTTTGTGATCGTTCAACCGATGAGATACCTTCTATTAGTTTAATTTTGTCCAGATTATCTGGAGTTGTTTCTATTGCAACACCATTAAAAATTCTATCATAAGTATATAAAACTTTTGTATCCTTAAGATTGGATAATTCCTTGATTGCTTTTTCTCCAGATTCTTTATCTTTAAATTCAGCAATATAGACAAGTTTATCCTCTTTTTTGGGACTTTCTGGGTCTTTACTTGCAGACGAGTCCACTTTATCTTCTTTGGATTGATTGGAATCTTCTTTGATTTTTTCTTCTTCATTGCTAGTTTTGTTATCTATCACAGATTCTTTACTAACAACTTCTTTTTCCTCAATAATCGTTGTTTTCTTCTCTTCAGTATCCTTTGAAGTTTCTATAGTATTATGAATATCTTCAAGTTTTTCTTTGTTTTCTTTTTGTTTATCTACTACTTTTTCTTTATCAGAGATAGTTAAAGCATCTTCAGAGCTAGATGTGTCTGCTAAAACTACCTCATTAGGGACATATGCTGCTAAAATAACTGCAGCTGTGGTTAGTGACAATACTGTACTTTTTTTCATTTTAATTCCTTACATATTTATTTAACTTCCAATAGATAGAAAACTTTAACTTTGCTAGCCTTTGTTATAAAAAGTTTTACTAAGTATTATCTAGGAAATAGAGTAGTACATTTATATATAATTGTTAGCTCTCTGAAAAATAGTATATCAATTAAAAAAATTTAAGTCAAGAAAAATTAACATGCATTAATTTATTTTTTAATACGCATTAAAAATATAGAGTCAAAAACTTTCGTAGTTAGCTGGGGATATTATCAGAACATTCACACCATCAAAAATAGTAGCAATCAACTTAAAGCACTAGCAACATCACAAAGTCAAACATCATTGATGAAATATCAGCGCTATTAAACAATATAAATAACCGCTAAGAACTAGACTTAACGGTTATTTTCTACATATCAAAATTTTTTTCAAAACCTCAGTCATATCTTCACCTGTGACTTAGGCTTTACGAGTGTCTTGCTCTAGCAACTTATACTCAATGAAAATCAAAGAACAAACTAGGAAGCTAGCCGCAGGTTGCTAAAAGCACTGCTTTTAGGTTGTAGATAGAACTGACGAAGTCAGCTCAAAACACTGTTTTGAGGTTGCAGATGGAAGCTGACGTGATTTGAAGAGATTTTCGAAGAGTATAAGCTAAATCGGCGATTACACTTACAGTATAGCACTCTGAGAATAGATGGCAAGGAATTTTCATTTCTATTAGAAAAAGCCTGTCCTGAGACAAGGCTTTGATATTCTATTATTTACGACCCTGCACTTTCGTAGGCATCTAAGCCCCTATCCCAAAGTTTAAGGGAAATGACAAAGAAGACAAGGGAAATCAACATCAAACCTCCGATGTTAAAGAGTACATCCTTGTCCTGCAAGAAATAGCTAGCTGGATAGTAGGCCGTAAAGGCAAAAGGCACGATAAAACTAATCAACCAACGAAGAGCTGAATTGTAAATAGAAATCGGATACTTGGCAAAATCATTAAACATATAAAAAATGTAAATCATAGCTCCTGATTGCTTGGTCCAAAAAGCGATGCTGGCTGTCGCGATTTTCAAAGAAGTATAAATCAAGGTCGCAAATGGTATGCAGACTAGGAAAAGTAAAAATTTTGGAAAGCTCCAAGCAATGCTTGATACTGTTGTCGCTAGTAAAATTCCACCGACCAAGAGTTCGCCCAAGGCATCAATCTGAAAAGTCTCGACTAGGATATGAAAGAGAGGATTGATGGGACGAGTCAGATACTTGTCAAACTCCCCTTTTCGCACTAAGCGCTGTCCCAGAGCCCAAAGATTGTCAAAAAAGAGATGGTCAAAGCCCTTAGGAATCAAGGAAAATCCATAAATAAAGGCAATTTCTTGAAAAGTCCAACCTTCTAGGGATGGAATATGTTGAAAGATAACATTGAGAAATAAGAGGTTCAGACCTTGAGTCAGAAAGACTCCCAAGACACCAACCACAAAATCTACCTTGTATTCCATGATTTGTTTGATGTACTGTCTGATAAAAATCAGATGCATACGCTGATATTTTTTCATACTAACCTCCTTGAATGGTGATAAAGGACTGGACCCGTTTCCAAATCAACTGAGACAAGCCCATCATCACTAAGAGCCAGAAAAACTGCAAAGCGAGCGCCTGAATCATCTGACTGGCATCGTATTTCCCAACAATGATCATGACCGGAGTGTAAATCAAGGATGAAAAAGGCAAGAAGGACAGAATATCTGAAACAACCTTTGGAAAGAAAGCCAAGGGAATCAAACTGCCAGACATAAAGGCCACTATGGAAGTCTTGAGTAGATTGGAACCCCAAAGATTTTTAAACACAAAGGCAGAAAAACCAAAACAGATATTAAAGAAAAAGTTAATCAGATAAGCCAGCGTTAAACTAAAGAGGTAAAGGACAGTTAATCCCAGCACTTCTACAATACCTTGCCCAGATAAGATTTTCATCAAAACAATGACGCTTAAAAATGGCACGCCAACGCTGATAAAAATCAACCACTTGGAACCAAGCTCGGTGAAGAGATAAGAAGCCGCAAAATGCACTGGTCTCAACAAACGCATGATAATCGAACCATCCTTGACCTCCTCCCCGATCATAAAGGAAGAATCGGACCTAGTCAGAAGATTGGTCACAAAACTCATGATAATGTAGAGGGTGATATCTGCCATACTAAAGCCCTGAATCAAAGACTCTTGCGAAGAATCAAAGACAGCCTTCCAGAGATAAAAGGCCACAAAAGCACCCATGACATCTCCGATTCGATAGAGAATAAAGTTGACTCGATAGGTAATCAACTCCTGAACGCCTGCATTGATAAAGGGTTTATAACGTCTCCACAATTTGACCATCTTAGAGCTCCTTTCGATAGAAGCGACGGATAATATCCTCGATATCCGTATCCACCATCTTCAAATCGCGGATTTCAAAATCAGACAGGGTTTGCTTGATAATATCAGCTGACTGGTAGCGAGAACTATCGAATTCAATGTTGAGACTATTTCCTTGTCTGTCAATTGTCATATCCGAAAAACCTTCATAGTGAGAAACGATATGACTTTGACCTGGTAGCAGTTCAAAGGAAAGTGTCTTCATCTTACCAAAGGTCTCCTTGAGCTGGCTAACCGTCCCATCAAAAATCTCCTGCCCCTTGTCAATCATAAAAATCCGATCACAGAGTTGCTCAATGTCGCTCAAGTCGTGAGTGGTCAATAGAATGGTTGTTTCTTCCTCTTGATTGATCTGAGTAATGGCCCGACGAATGTTGTCCTTGACCGAAACATCCAAACCAATAGTCGGCTCATCTAAAAAGAGAACCTTGGGATTGTGAAGTAAGGAAGCCGCAATATCAGCCCGCATCCGTTGCCCCAGTGAAAGAGTTCGTACGGGATCCTTGATAAAATCCTTCAAATCCAAGACTTCATTCAAAAAGTCCATGCGCTTATGAAAGAGCGAGTCTGGTACATCGTAAATCTCTTTCAAAACCGTGTAGGTTTCTTGCAGCACCAAATCCCACCATAGCTGGGTACGTTGTCCGAAAACGACTCCAATATCCTTGACATAATCTTGGCGATTGTCCTGCGGAATCTTGCCATTAATCCGACAATAGCCGGATGTCGGCTTTAAAATCCCTGTCAGCATTTTAATGGTTGTCGACTTCCCAGCACCATTTGCCCCTATGAAACCTAAAATCTGCCCCTTGGGAACCTCAAAGGTCAAATCTTTGACCGCTTCAAAGGTCTGCTTTTCAGGATGAATAAAGGAACGTAAAGCCCCCTTCAAGCCCGGTTCCTTAACAGTCTTCACAAAATTTTTCTGAAGATGTTCCACTTCTATCATTGCCATATCTATCTCCCTATGGTAAGGAATAGCAACATTGTGTTTTTGACTACAAATATTCCAAATCCTTACTTTCTACACCTTCTCAATATTATTACAGAAAGCTTTATACCAACCTATTATAGTCCAATAAAAACTAGAATGCAAGCGTTTGCCTAAAATTTATGAAATTAGAGATTTCTCTCTTAAAATGCTATTTTTAATTCAAAATCATCTTTTCATCCAATTTTTCTCCTAAGCTCCTTAAGTATTATTCTTGTCAGTCTATCTTGGATTGTTTCAGTTGCATTTTCATTGAAATATACAATAAACTCATCGGTTGTCTTTCCAATCTTTCTCTTTGTGATAATATTTTTTAGTTCTCCCAAAAATTCTACTTTCCGTTTTTCAATTTCTGACAATAAAAAAGGAAGTATCTGCAATTTGCTGCTTTTACTTCCTCTCTCTAATTTTATTTAATTATTTTACTTCGACAAACTGAGATTTAGATTTTAACCCTTACGGAACATAAAACGGGCCATGCTCTTGAAGTATGTTCTATAAGATTATAATTTAATGCTAAGTGTAGCTATATAGTCATTCCCATAACGTGATAATCGATGTCTTTTGTCACATGATTCATAAAAATCTATCATAGCAAGACCATTTTTAAGTTGTCCTCTAATCTGAGTTTCTAAAGTATGGCTAAATTCATATCCATATTCTGGATTTATGGTTATCTTTCCTTCCTCTTCAAGCTCTTTTGAATTAAAAGGTAATGAAAACTTCAAAAGCAGTTCCTCATCAGGTTTGTCCCATACAATATCAGTATCATACATGTATGTCCAAGGATTCATAAATCCGACCATTAACAATCCACCCTTTTTCAATACTCGAGAAGCTTCTTTATACATGTTTTTTAAATCTTCTATGTATACATTCGAAACTGGATTAAAAATAATATCAAAAGTTTCATTTTCAAATGGAAATGGTTCTGTCATATCACCTTGAACTGTATTGATTTTTAAGCCTTCTCTTTTAGCAACCATCTCATCTCTTTGTAATTGTGATTTAGAAAAATCCATTATGGTTACATCATAACCTTTTACAGCAAAAACTGGTCCCTGTTGTCCTCCACCACAAGCTAAACCTAATATCTTTTTTCCGTTTGCTTTTTCAAACCATTCTTTTGGAACTTTTTTCCCAACAGTTAAGGCAACAGAAATTGGATGTTTTCTAGCTTCTTCTAATTCTTCATGTGTCAATGGCTCAGTATAGTCATTTTTTACATTATTCCATCTATCTTTATTTAATTTTATATAATTGTTCATCTTATAATCTCCTCGTATCTTGATATTATTTCGATTTAAGGTGAATAGGTTGCCATTCCTTGATTTCATTCTATTATACCATATGTTGAATTACTATTATTTCATTATTTTCTTAATTAGTATTTTTAAAATTTATTTAAACTAAAAAAACAAAAAAGCTTCTCTAAAACCAAGATTACATTTTAGTTTTTTCATAGCATTACTGTAGAAAAAATAGAACTTTTTAACAACTTAAGATTGGTTCTTCTGTTCTTCTATAGTATATTCGCTATATATTCACACCAAAAAACCCACCCAATGGGCAGGTTTCATCCGTATTATTCAGCTAGATTAAGCTTTACCTTCTGAACCGAATACGTCGATACGTTCTTCAACTGATGCTTGGATAGCTTTTACACCGTCAGCCAAGAATTTACGTGGGTCGAAGAGTTTTTTCTTGTCGTATTCTGCTTCGTTTGCTTCGTAGTCACGAGCAAATTTACGAGTTGCGTTAGCGAATGCGATTTGACATTCAGTGTTAACGTTAACTTTCGCAACACCAAGTTTGATAGCTGCTTGGATTTGCTCATCAGGAATACCTGATCCACCGTGCAATACGATTGGGAAGCCTGGAAGAGCTTCTGTCAATTTTTGCAAGTGGTCAAGGTCAAGACCTTCCCAGTTTGCTGGGTAAGGACCGTGGATGTTACCGATACCAGCTGCCAAGAAGTCGATACCTGTTGCAACCATTGCTTTAGCGTCTTCGATTGGAGCCAATTCACCTTTACCGATGATTCCGTCTTCTTCACCACCGATAGTACCAACTTCAGCTTCTACTGAGATACCTTTAGCGTGTGCTTTTTCAACAACTTCTTTAGCCAATTTAAGGTTTTCTTCAACTGGAAGGTGTGAACCATCAAACATGATTGAAGTGTAACCAACTTCGATACACTCAAGTGCATCTTCGTAGTGACCGTGGTCAAGGTGGATAGCTACTGGTACAGTGATACCCATTGATTCAACAAGGTTAGCGATCAAGTTGCGAGCAACTTTGTAACCACCCATGTATTTAGCAGCACCCATTGAAGTTTGGATCAAAACTGGAGCTTTTTTAGCTTCTGCTGCGCGCAAGATAGCTTGAGTCCACTCAAGGTTGTTTGTGTTAAATCCACCAACTGCATAACCGTTGTCACGAGCTGCTTGGACAAATTTTTCTGCTGAAACGATTGCCATTTTATCAGGCCTCCTGTATATTTTTATGGGACATCCCATTTACATTGTTCATTTTATCACTTTTTGACAAAAAAATCTAGTTTTTCCCGTAGTTTCGATTGAATTTCTTCTAGCTTCATCTATGTAAACCCTTTCTCTCCCTAGTCTTGGGCGACTTTTGGAAAAGCTATGAAGAAGGACAAACGATTCTCCTTCATCTCAAAACGATAAGGTAATTTTTCATGTTCTAATAGACTCTTGACCACAAAGAGCCCCATCCCAGAACCCTTGGCCTTGCGACTAGCATTGTCAGAAAAAGACTGGGCTAGTTTTTCTTGTTCTTCTGGGCTACAGCTATTCTCGATAAAGAGTTCTCCTTCTCTCTCCCCGATGCGGACCAAGCCACCTAGAGTGGAGTGCTTGATGGCATTGCTGATGAGATTAGATAGGATCAACTTCATAACTGATGGGTTTAGATAAGCCTGCTGATGGGTCAAACTATTGGCTATCTGGAGTTCTCTTTCCTTAGCGAGCAAGGCATAATCCTTAACCAGACTTTGCGTCATCTGGTATAAGTCAATTTGTTCCCTATCATCTCGCAATTCCTGCACAGACGAGAGAGAAAGTATCTGGAGAACATGGTGATTAAGCTCATCCACAATTCCTAAGGCAACTCCCAGATAGTGGTCTCTATCCTTATAACGCCCAACGTTTTCTTTCATGTTTTCGATCAGGATTTTCAAACTAGCCAGAGGTGTTTTTAATTCATGAGAAGCCCCTCGTAGGAATTCGACCTTCATCTTCTCCAGCTGGAGAATGGCTTCATTCTTGTCATGCAAGTCCGCAATAACAGTCAAAAGGTGCTGGTAAAGGCTATTGATTTGTTCCTTGAGATCACCAATCTCATCCTTAGAATCCACACGTAATCGCACTTGGGCATCCAAATCCATCATCCGACGGGTCACCCGCTTGATTTCCAATATCGGGGCAACAATGGTCCTAGCGTAGATATAGGCTACCAAAAGGGAAATCAGAAAGGATGCCAACAAGGTATAGGGAAGAAATTGGAGACTGATCTGCTCTGCTTCCTTTTGCAAGTCCATGGATGCTAGAAACTGGAGAGTCATGGTGCCACCGTCCTGTGTTTTCACCTCGCGTTCTTCAATGAAGAGTGAAGTTGTCTGGCGAGCTGTATCTAGTGGAAAATTATCCTTAACCTCTAACTTGTCCTCAGTCATCTCACCCTTAACAGACCCTTTGATATTACTGGTCTGGGAATACAAGTCTAACACTTGCTCGATACTCTGCCTATTCTTACCTTCTAGGGACTGGGCAATGGCTGTCGCTTTCTGGCCAATGGTTTCCTGACGATGACTCAGATAAGTCGAAGGAAAGAGAAAATAAATGGCTAAATGAAGGCAAATTACCAGAACACTAAAAATCGAGAAGGTATAGATAAATATCTTTTTAAATAAACCTGTTCGTTTCATTTTCGCTCCAATTTATAACCAACATTGCGCACAGTAAGGATACAATCCAAGTCTAGCTTTTTCCGTAATTCCTTGATATAGACATCAATGACACGGTCAAAGGGAACCTCATCTGTCGCCTTCCAGACAGCATCGATTATCTGAGAACGAGTCAAGGCCCGTCCTTCATTTTTCACCAGATAGTCCAGAATTTCCAACTCTTTGGCATTGATGGCCACTTCTTGACCTGCTAGACTGGCACTGTAGCTCTCAAAATCCACCCTGGCATCTTTATAGGAGAAGATTCGTCCTGTATCATAATAGCGCTTGAAAATCGCATCTACCCTCACTTTTAAGAGAGAAAGGGAGAATGGTTTTTCCAGATAGCCATCTGCCAGAGAAGCAAAGGCACTCATTTTGTATTCCTCATCCTGAAAGGCAGTCAGCATCAATACAGGAACCTGACTGGTTTTACGAATCTCAGCTAGGACTTCTAGGCCGTTGAGCTTGGGCATCTGGATATCCAGTAAAACCAAGGCTACCTCATAGCTAGAAAATTGCTCCAGGGCTTCCTGACCGTCCGCTGCCTCAATGGTTTCATAACCACAATCCGTCAAATAGTCACTGATCCCCTCACGGATCATCTCCTCATCTTCTACAATTAAAATTTTCATAGAAAAAACGTTTCACATTCCTTTAAATTTCTTATAAATTATCTCAGTTTCATCTTGAAAGGAACAGACCTTATCCTCAATGAAAATCAAAGAGCAAACTAGGAAGCTAGCCGCAGGTTGCTCAAAGCACTGCTTTGAGATTGTAGATAGAACTGACGAAGTCAGCTCAAAGTACTGCTTTGAGGTTGTAGATGAAACTGACAAAGTCAGTAACCATACCTACGGCAAGGTGAAGCTGACGTGGTTTGAAGAGATTTTCGAAGAGTATTATCAAGATGAAATAGATAAAAATGCTACCTATATTATACCCCATTTGGGGGAGAATAGGTAGCAAGTTTGTTATTCGCTATCCAGCAGAAGCTCTTTTGGTTGTTTTCTGAGGAGATTGCTTGAAGCAAGTGCCATAACGAGAACCACTAGAACCAAGGCTAGGACAAAGACGATGATAAAGTCTGATGTCTGAATAGAAATGTCTAGGCTCGACAAGGTCTTGCTAAAACCATCTACTTCTGCACCACCACCAAGGTTAGAGGCTTGAGCTGCCTTGCTGGCTTGCTTAGCAACACCTGAAGTAACATTGGCAAGAACAGTGTTTCCGATTGCACGCGCTGTGTAAGTAGCTAAGAAGTAAGCAGAAACAAGAGCAGGAATGGCAATCAAGATGGATTCAGTGATGAATTGACCCAAGATACTTGCCTGCTTGAGACCGATAGAGAGGAGGATTCCCACTTCCTTGCGTCGAGCGTTGATCCAAAGGCTGAGTAAGAGGGCAAGGAGAAGAACTGAGAAACTCAAGCTACCCCAGAAGAGGAGGTTGGCCATCTTGTACATACCTGAAATGGATTGCTCAAGAGCTGGGTAGTTAGATGAGCTCTTAACGAGTGTGTAGCTCTTCCAGTTGATACCACTGATGCCATTCAACTCTTTCATAACATCATCCAAGTTCTTATCTGCTGTTACAAAGAAGGTTGCGTCCCCATAAATAGCTGTGTCTTCTGTGTATCCATAAAGTTTAGCAGCCGTATGGATGTCTGTGACAGCAGTATTTTCGTAGAGTTCTTGTGAGTAGGTGACTGCCGACTTATTGTGGCCATCAAAGAGTCCCTTAATTGTCACTTCAACTGTTTCCTTGGCACCTTTTTCATTGTCTGCATCGTAGACATTAGAGTCTAGTTTGACCTTATCCCCTACTTTCCAGCCGTGTTTGGCTGCCAAGTCCTTGTGCAGGAGGATCTTGTCTTTGTCATCGTTGGTTAGGTGCTCTCCTTCGACCAGTTTATAAGAACCAGAGACAAACTTGTCTTCTTTAGAAGAGTCATTGACACCTGTAATCATCAAGCTACTTCCAAAATGTTTAGCACGGTCAGGTGTCAGATTTTTCTTAGTATCTGGTGTTTCGATGAGTTCATATCCAGTCAAATCTCCAATGGCATTAATGCGTTTAACATAAGACTCAATGGCCTTGTTTTCGGTGATTTTTTTGATATCTTCACCCTTAATATTCCCAGCACCACGTGGCGTTCCTTGGTTGACGCGACGATTGATTTGCATGGAGAAACTATTGGTAATATTTTTAAAGGTCTCCTGAGAAGCCTTGGCAGTAGCTCCCTTGATCGACAAGCCGACCAAACTCAAGCTCGCCATGAGGAGAATAATCAGGAAGATGACAATCGATTTGAAAAACTTCCTTGTAACATAGGCAAATGCGTTGTGTAACATAGGTTCCCTTTCTAGATTTTGTTCTATTTTATAGTTCTAACAGAAAAAGCTCATATTATTTCGTAGTATTGCGAGTTTCAGTCAGTTTCTTATCTTTCAACTCAAGTGTAATATCTGACGCTTGTGCCACTTCTTTGCTGTGAGTTACGACGATGACACATTTACCTGTTTTTTGGGCAAGTGATTTGAGCAGTTCGACAATATCTCCAGCAGTTTTAGGGTCCAGATTTCCCGTTGGCTCATCTGCTAGAATAACTGGAGCTTCTGAGACCAAACTACGAGCAATGGCAACACGTTGCTGTTGACCCCCTGATAACTGGAGAACATTCCGCTTGATCTGACTTTCATCCAAACCAAGCTCAAGCAGTGTATCCTTACTTGCCTTTTTGTTGACCAAGCGGATATTTTCCAGTGGAGAAAGATAATCTATCAAGTTATAATTTTGAAAGACCAGGGAAATATGGTGCATGCGATGGTAAGAATAGCCCTTCTTACGAATATCCTCTCCTTGAAAAAGGATAGAACCTTCAACAGGACTATCTAGACCAGCAAGTAGGGACAAGAGTGTGGATTTTCCTGCTCCTGACTCACCAATAATACTGTAAAATTTCCCAGGTTCAAAATTATAATTGATCTGATATAGGACTGCTTCAGCAGTGTTCTTATAACGGTAGGTAACATCTTGTAATTGTAATAAAGTCATGATTTCTCCTTCTTAACTAATAGATGATAAAATTTCTTTCGGCGATTTTCTAAATAAGAATAGGAAACAAAGGGCTACAGATAAGCAACTAAGCAGAACTAGAAAAACATAGGATTCTGCAAAAGATAAGATGCTGGTTGATAAACTGCTTGCTTTGGCTAGTGTATCTTGTAAGCTTGCCTGATCTCCACCGGCTAGGACAGTTTGGAGCAGATAAGATGTAATGGCGTTTCCTGCAACAAATGCTGGAAGCAAAGCACCGATAGATACCAAAACTACCTCTAAACAGAACTGTAGGAAAATCGAGCTCTTGCCTTTTCCAAGTGCCAGTAAAATTCCCACTTCGTAGACCCTTTCCCTCAACCAGAGAGATAAAACAAGAATTAAGGCCCCTGCTCCTGCTATCAACATCCCATAAAGGAAGATGGTCAGAAAAGTTTGGAAGGTTGCAACTGAATCCTTGATCTGTTCAAAGGCTTTGTTTTCCTTCTCGACTTGGTAGCCTTGACTTTCCAAGGCTAAGTTTTCCACCTGCTTCATAAGTCCATCCATTTCCTTAGGATTTTCTACATAGAAGCGAGCTGCACTGACTTGAGATTCACCATTTCCCAAAAGGGTTTGGCTACTTTCATAGTCTGTAAAGACCTGGTTTTCACTGAAGTCTGAAGACAAGCCTGTAAATTTCTCTTGTTTTTTACCAGAAAAGATGCCGACAATCTCAAACTCTACTGTTTGTCCTTTGCCAGATTCTGACTGATCAGCTTCTAAGGTAATCTTGTCATGAAGCGAAAGACTATTCTTCTTAGCCAGCTCTTCGTGGATGATGATTTTCTTGGAATCCCCTTTTTGAAGGTGTCGCCCTTCTTTTAGATTGAAAGCCGAGCTGGTAAAGGTCACATCCTTAGATGAATCCTCAAGAGCTGTTAAACTAACCAAGTTTTTGTCTACAGCTGACAAATCATCACGCTCCACGCTCTGCTCTCCACTCACCGCTTCCTTGTCTTTTAATTTTGCAATCGTCTCCAGTTCAGGAGAGACATTTTCCAGTCCCTTAATCTTGCTTACAGATACTAGGTCTGACAACTTGAAGGTCTGACCATTTTCTATCTTCTTAATAGAAAAAGATGTGTTGAGTGATTTGTAAAGATTGGTTTCCACTGTTTTGTTGGACTTCATCAGAGTCAAACAGGCTGAAATTCCGGCCAAGAGGACCAATAAAATCAGAAATAAAATAAAACTTCTCAGTCGTTTTCTGCTGACATAAGCCCAAGCTCTTTGGATTGGATTCATTTGTCACCTCCATATTTGTAAGACTATTATAAAATCCAAATATGAAATGTTTATGAAATGCGAAAAAAGAGCAAAAATTTTTTGCTCTACGTAAATTAGATAAAAAACAAAAGAGCTAGCCTAAGCTAACTCTTATCCTATGCGGAGAGAGGGACTTGAACCCTCACGACCTAAAGCGGTCACAGGATCCTTAGTCCTGCGCGTCTGCCAATTCCGCCATCCCCGCGTCGATTACTTTACTAGTATATCAACTTTTGAGATACTTGTCAACACTTTTTTCAATTTTTTTCAGATAAATTACTCTGAAAGTTCATTTAAATTTTCATCTACTAACTTAGCTCCAAGTGTGTTTTTAAAATGCCCTAGAGCAAATTGATGATTTTCAGGCCAGATAGAAGCAACAGCTGGTTTAACAATCTCAATGTCATATCCTAGATTATAGGCATCTATAGCTGTATGTAGGACACAGATATCCGTCAAGACACCTGTTAAGATAACGGTAGATACTTGACGCTCTCTCAAACGGATATCCAAATCAGTCCCTGAAAATGCTGAGTAATGGCGTTTATCCATCCAAAAGACTCGACTGTCTGAGCCATGCTCTTGATAAAAGGTCCCCAAATCTCCATATAAATTGCGTCCACTAGTCCCAATCAAATTGTGAGGAGGAAATAGCTTGCTTTCTGGATGGAAACAATCGTTTTCTTCATGAGCATCAATGGTAAAGAAGATGTAATCTCCGCGTTCAAAAGCTAATCGAGTCACCTTGCTAATAGCATCCGAAATAGCTTGAGCTGGAGCGCCTGCTGTCAATTTTCCACTATCCGCCACAAAATCTTCTGTATAGTCAATCGAAATCAAAGCTTTAGTCATTAGTAATCTCTTTTCTTCACTTCTTCAAAAATATCTGAAATCAAGACCTTAAGATAGGTTCCCTTCATTCCAAGTGAGCGACTTTCAATAATCCCCGCAGACTCAAGTTTACGAAGGGCATTGACAATCACAGAACGGGTGATTCCGATACGGTCTGCAATCACAGACGCAGTCAACTGCCCTTCATTTCCATTTAATTCCCCTAAAATCGCTGAAACAGCACGGAGTTCTGAATAAGAAAGGGTGTTAACCGCCATGGTGACAGCAGTACGGCGACGAATATTTTTCTCATCTTCTTCACGCTGGAAGTTGAGGAGTTGAATTCCAACAACGGTACTGGCAATCTCAACAAGGATCAAGTCCTCATCTTCGAATTTTTTATCATTACGCCAAATAATCAAAGAACCAAGGCGAATACCTGATACATGAATCGGTGCAATGGTTGTCAAGCCATCTGGAAAATCCGAACGACTCTCTACAGGGAAAATACTCAAATCATGATCAACTGTCAGATTGGCTTCTGTATCATAAATCATGTTCGCACCTTGAATGTAGTCATCCGGAAAAATCTTAGTTTGGAAGAATTGCTCTACACGATCTGTATTGGTTTTATAACGCATAAAATAGCCAAGGAGACGTCCTTTGCTATTTACGATACAGGCATTACAATCAATAATATCTGCCAGTTGACGCGTAATCGCATTGTAGGGAAGTTCTTCCTGCAACTGCTCCTCCGAGCGCTTCAGGATAGAAGTAATTTTTCTTGTTTTTTCTAATAAATGTGCCATTTTTCACCTCGAATTTAATCGCTATCATTATAACATAAAAAGCTTGAATTTTCAATTATTATCTGAAAATTACTTATTTAATTGCAATTTAGACTAGCTGAAATATTTTAGAAAAATAGATTTTTATCATTGACAAACTAATTTATTTTTGATATTATATTATCATAAGAAGATGGATGGATAATACCTTTCCATTTCACCTATCCTTTGCTATCACCATCTTCTTTCACCCTTGGTCTCCTTATATAAAAAAGCGATTCATTTTGAACCGCTTTTTCTTATTTGTCACCCTTGTTACGAATAACAAAGCCTGTTTGCTTTTCGCTTGAAGTATTGCGTGGTTTTTTATTATCCTTACGGTAACGTTTTTCCTTATCAAAACGATCATTGCCACGACTTCCTTTTTTGAAATCATCACGACGACCATTGCCACGGCGATCATGGTCTCGACGGTCGTCCCCACGACGGCCTCCACGACCTCCCTTACCTTTACCACCGAATCCATTACCTGATGGTTTAAACGGCAGTGGTTTTTCACGCGCAATCTCCACTTCAGGAAGGCTATCCGGATCTTGAACAGTCAGACTCAAGATATACATTGCCAATTCTTCTGGAGTAAATTCGGCAGCTAGCTTACGAGCATCCTTACCAAATTTCTCAAAGTTGGCACGGATAGTCTCATCTGCAAAATCACGTTCGATTTTCTTGAGAGCTACCTGCTTTTTAGCTTGGAAGGCTTCTTCTGCACTTGCAGGTTTGAGACCTTTCATACGTTTCTTGGTCAAGTTCTCAATGATTTGGAGGTAACCCATTTCATTTGGTGATACGAAAGTAATAGACTGACCTGACTTACCGGCACGACCTGT
This sequence comes from Streptococcus mitis SK579, assembly GCF_000257905.1. Classification (GTDB taxonomy): domain Bacteria; phylum Bacillota; class Bacilli; order Lactobacillales; family Streptococcaceae; genus Streptococcus; species Streptococcus mitis_L. The sequence continues at coordinate 2,715 of NZ_AJJL01000050.1, read as the reverse complement.
ACGCCCGATACGGTGAACATAACTTTCAGGATCTTGTGGAATATCGTAGTTATAGACATGGGTCACACCTGAAATATCCAAGCCACGCGCTGCAACGTCTGTCGCAACCAAAACATCAAGATTGCCATTTTTAAAGTCACGAAGGACACGAAGACGTTTGTTTTGGTCTAGGTCACCATGAATTCCTTCTGCACGGAAGCCACGAATTTTCAGACCACGAGTCAATTCATCCACACGGCGTTTTGTACGACCAAATACGATAGCAAGTTCTGGTTGTTCCACATCCATGAGACGAGTCATGGTGTCAAATTTTTCTTGTTCTTTGACTCGGATATAGTATTGGTCAACCAATTCTGTTGTCAATTCCTTGGCAGCAATTTTCACATGCTCAGGTTCTTTCATAAACTGAACACCGATACGTTTGATAGCATCTGGCATAGTTGCTGAGAAAAGAAGAGTTTGACGGCTTTCAGGGACACGAGAAATGATAGCTTCGATGTCTTCAAGGAAGCCCATGTTGAGCATCTCATCCGCTTCGTCAAGGATAAGAGTTTCAATATCTTGTAATTTCAAGGCCTTGCGTTTGATCAAGTCCAAGAGACGACCTGGTGTTCCTACAACAATATGAGCACCAGATTTAAGAGCCTTAATTTGTTTTTCAATGCTTGATCCGCCATATACTGAGCGAACCTTGACTCCCTTACTACGACCAAAGCGGAACAATTCCTCCTGACTTTGGACAGCAAGTTCACGTGTTGGAGCGATGACCAAGGCTTGGATGGTCGCTTCTTCTGTACGAATTTTTTCAAGGGTAGGCAAGCCAAAGGCTGCGGTTTTTCCTGTACCAGTCTGAGCTTGACCGATAACATCCTTTCCTTCGAGAGCCAAGGGAATGGTTTGTTCTTGGATAGGACTGGCTTCTACAAATCCAGCTTTTTCAATCTCTGCTAGCAAATCAGCAGACAAGTTTAATTCATTAAATTTCACGTTATTCTTCTTTCTAAAGGTGGTGCGAAGCCACCCTATAGCGCTTTTTATACTTTTCTTTTCATGACGTATTCTCATTCTAGATGAAATACTGTGTTGCTTCTTTTCCACGAAAGAAAAGTACTGTTTTCTTTGCAACCTATCTAGTATAACACAAGACAAGCTTAAAAGATAGCATTATGCAAAAATAAAGTCATGTAAACGATTTTTCTGAGAAAGTAAGGCTAAAATTTCCACTATTCCATAAACTTTTTTAAAGCGTAGCAGAATTGTGCAAAAGTTTTTTTCTTGTGCTAGAATGAAAATCGAATAGGAGGAAGATAAATGTTAACTTATGATTTAATCGTTATCGGATTTGGTAAAGCTGGTAAAACTCTAGCAGGTAAATTGGCTTCAGCTGGCAAAAAAGTTGCCCTCATTGAACGTAGCAAAGCTATGTACGGTGGAACTTGTATCAACATTGGTTGTATCCCAACTAAAACTTTGCTAGTTGCTGCTGAGAAAGACTTGTCTTTTGAAGAAGTGATTGCTACTAAAAACACTATCACTGGTCGCCTCAACGGTAAAAACTATGCTACTGTTGCTGGTACAGGCGTGGACATCTTTGATGCGGAAGCTCACTTCCTTTCAAATAAAGTCATCGAAATCCAAGCTGGTGATGAAAAGAAAGAACTGACAGCTGAAACAATCGTCATCAACACTGGTGCTGTTTCAAACGTCTTGCCAATCCCTGGACTTGCTACAAGCAAAAACGTCTTTGACTCAACAGGTATCCAAAACTTGGATAAATTGCCTGAAAAACTTGGAATCCTTGGTGGCGGAAATATTGGCCTTGAATTTGCTGGTCTTTACAACAAACTTGGAAGCAAAGTCACAGTCCTAGATGCCTTGGATACTTTCCTACCTCGTGCAGAACCTTCCATCGCAACTCTTGCTAAACAGTACATGGAAGAAGACGGTATTGAATTGCTTCAAAATATCCGCACTACTGAAATCAAAAACGATGGTGACCAAGTGCTCCTCGTAACTGAAAATGAAACTTACCGTTTCGACGCCCTTCTCTACTCAACTGGACGCAAACCAAATGTAGAACCACTTCAACTTGAAAATACAGATATTGAACTAACTGAACGTGGTGCTATTAAAGTAGACAAACATTGTCAAACAAACGTTCCTGGTGTCTTTGCAGTTGGGGATGTCAACGGTGGCCTTCAATTTACTTACATTTCACTTGATGACTTCCGTGTTGTATACAGCTACCTTGTTGGAGATGGCAGCTACACACTTGAAGACCGTCTCAATGTACCAAACACCATGTTTATCACACCTGCACTTTCACAAGTCGGTTTGACTGAAAGCCAAGCAGCTGACTTGAAACTTCCATACGCTGTTAAGGAAATTCCTGTTGCAGCAATGCCTCGCGGTCACGTAAATGGAGATCTTCGCGGAGCTTTCAAAGCTGTTGTTAATACTGAAACAAAAGAAATTCTTGGAGCAAGCATCTTCTCAGAAGGTTCTCAAGAAATCATCAACATCATCACTGTTGCTATGGACAACAAGATTCCTTACACTTACTTCACAAAACAAATCTTCACTCACCCAACCTTGGCTGAGAACTTGAATGACTTGTTTGCGATTTAAGTTGAAATCTCATCTTAACCGACAGCCCTCTTGGGGGCTGTTTTTGCTTCTGCGAAATCTCATACTCTGCGAAAATCTCTTCAAACT